>NZ_JBALOX010000130.1:1587-24959 GCF_036965165.1 Bacillus sp. JJ1521
AGTAAGCTTACTAGGATATGGCGGTGGTCCATCATCCATTCCACTTGTTCATAAAGAAGTGGTGGAGCGATACAAATGGCTAAATGACGACGATTTTGGCGATATCCTTGCGCTTGGGAACACACTCCCAGGTCCAATTAATACAAAAATGGCAGGCTACATCGGCTATCGAGTCGGCGGCTGGGTTGGGATGATCAATGCTGTCTTAGCTACTTCCGTCCCAACCATTTTATTAATGATTATATTATTGACATCCTTAACCTCTTTCAAAGACCTCAATTGGGTGCAGGGAATGACGAAGGCCGTGCTAGCAGTGGTAGGGGTCATGCTGGCTTCATTAACATGGGAATTTTTTATGAATGCAAAAAAAGGAATGGGGTGGACGAAAGCCATTTTGTTCGGAGTGGTGAGTGTGCTGGTTTTAATTATACTTGGTATACATCCAGGCATTTTAGTAGGCGTCTTACTGTTGATAGCCTTGTTGAAAAAAGACAAGCAGGAGGAGAAACAAGGATGATTTATGTGCAGCTTTTTATTGCCTTTTTTATTCCGGGAATTCTTGGTTATGGTGGTGGCCCTGCGTCCATTCCGCTTGTTGAAAATGAAGTCGTCCATCGCTATCACATGCTTTCGGTTCATGAGTTTAGTGAAGTTATCGCAATCGGGAACGCGTTGCCGGGTCCAATTGCCACAAAAATGGCGGGCTATATCGGGTTTCAGCAAGCTGGAATTTTGGGTGCGGTCGTAGCCGTTTTCGCGACAGTTGCTCCTTCGTTAATTTTGATGATTGGCTTGCTAAGCATTTTGAAAAAATTTAAGCATTCCCCGAAAGTTAAACGGATGACAAACTATATCCGACCAACGATTGCTGTTCTACTAGGAGCAATGGCGTATCGCTTTTTCGAGGAGTCGTATGTGGATGCGGGTTTGGTGCATACAATTATTTTAGTGGTATTGAGTTTTTTACTGTTTGAAAAATGGAAGGTCCACCCCGCGTATGTGATCTTCGGGTCGCTCATATATGGGGCAGTATTGTTATAAGATTTACAATTTCATACATTAGTTAACCAAAACCGACAAATTCCTCAGGAAATAATCGATTTGACGGGAAAAACGAATGATATGGTCGAAAATGCGCCAACAGAAACTTTAGGAATAACCAATCCTTCGGAGCGCCTTCTCCGCGCGAACGAAAATCAAAGTCGGATTTTCAAATGAACACGGGTTGTCCAAAGTACAAAATGACTTGTCCAAATTGAAAAAACAAGCCATTTTTAAAAATATTTTGATAAAAGCCTTGTCCCTCTTGAGTTTTATAGCATAATCCCTCAACCAAGCTAATAAAATGTTACAAACCTAACAAAGAGAGTGTTTGAGGTGAGGGGGCGTATACCGTCTTCAAAGATCCAGCAATCCATATTCGATTACTATCCAAACTAACGACTTCTTCGTTGAAGCAAGAACGCGTCTCATTTCACACTTCTCACATCCACATAGGGAGGGCGAGTAGTGTGCACGATTACATCAAAGAACGAACTATCAAGATTGGAAAGTATATCGTGGAGACAAGAAAAACAGTTCGCGTCATTGCGAAAGAATTTGGAGTTTCCAAAAGTACTGTCCATAAAGATTTAACCGAAAGGCTACCTGAAATCAATCCCGAACTGGCAAACGAAGTAAAAGAAATACTGGATTATCATAAATCAATAAGGCATTTACGGGGTGGAGAAGCGACAAAACTAAAGTATAAAAAAGAAGAGGAGCTACAAGAAGAACCAGTGAAATAACATCCTTGGGTCTTTCCTCCTGGTATTTACGACATTTTCCTACAAAAAATTTACAAAATACCTAGTTTAAATGACAAATTGTGATACAATATATAATTAGGAAAATAATGTGCATTTGTGAACCAAATGCAAGGAGGAAAGTTACCCAAATGTTAGCTAGGGATATCGGTATCGATCTAGGAACTGCGAACGTACTTATTCATGTAAAAGGTAAAGGAATTGTATTGAACGAGCCATCTGTTGTGGCATTAGATAAGAATACTGGCAAGGTATTAGCTGTTGGTGAAGAAGCAAGACGCATGGTGGGTCGTACACCAGGAAATATTGTGGCGATTCGACCATTAAAAGACGGAGTTATTGCTGATTTTGATGTAACAGAAGCGATGCTTAAGCATTTTATTAATAAGTTAAATGTGAAAGGCTTTCTTTCAAAGCCAAGAATTTTGATTTGCTGCCCAACAAACATTACCTCTGTTGAGCAAAAAGCAATCAAGGAAGCTGCTGAAAAAAGCGGCGGGAAGAAAATCTATCTTGAGGAAGAACCAAAAGTTGCTGCGATTGGGGCAGGAATGGACATCTTCCAACCAAGCGGAAATATGGTCGTAGATATTGGTGGTGGTACTACAGATGTGGCTGTATTATCAATGGGCGATATTGTCACCGCCTCATCAATTAAAATGGCTGGGGACACCTTTGATGCGGAAATCCTAAGCTATATTAAGCGTGAGTACAAGCTATTAATCGGGGAAAGAACGGCTGAAAACATTAAAATTCAGGTTGCGACTGTTTTCCAAAATTCACGTCATGAAGAAATCGACATTCGTGGACGCGACATGGTAACAGGTTTACCACGTACATTAACAATCAAATCTGATGAAATTGAAAAAGCACTACGTGAACCGGTTTCTGCAATTGTACAGGCTGCGAAAAGTGTCCTTGAAAGAACACCACCTGAGCTTTCTGCAGACATCATTGACCGTGGCGTTATTTTAACTGGTGGTGGAGCATTGCTTCACGGTGTGGATCAACTTTTAGCAGAGGAATTACGTGTTCCTGTATTAATAGCTGAAAATCCAATGGAGTGTGTGGCAATCGGAACAGGCATCATGCTTGAGAACTTGGACAAGCTACCACGCAGAAAACTAGTCTAAATATATGAAATAGGACCTTTCCGAAATGGCAGGTCCTTTCCCACTTTTTTCAAAAGAATTCAGGTGTGGCAAATTTTACAGATGAAGAAATAGGGAATTCCTACTATAATAAAAACTAGGTATATATTCGGATAAAGATGAGGTGAGTTCATGTTACGTGGATTTTATTCTGCAGCAGCTGGAATGCTTGCTCAGCAACGTCGTACAGAAATGCTATCGAACAATATTGCAAATGCCAATACTCCTGGATACAAAGTGGACCAAGGTTCTTTACGTGCGTTTCCAGAAATGCTCATGCAACGCCTTGAAGGGGTACAAAGCCCTGCTAAAAACGGCGGCAACCTTCGTACAGCAAGCACCATCGGCGGTCTTAACACAGGTGTCTACATGCAGGAAATGATTCCGCTGTTTAAGCAAGGAGATATCCGCGAAACAGGACTTGCAACAGATGTCGCATTGGTGAATGGAAACCTGCCAATTAATGCGGAAACAAATAAACCGGGCTCCTTGTTTTTTACGGTACAAAATGCAAACGGTGATGTACGCTATACAAGAAACGGAAACTTCACAGTTGACCCAGAAGGATATTTAACAACAAACGAAGGTTTTTATGTGCTCGATGGAAATGGAAATCGAATCGCACTTGAAAATGATCAATTTGACGTGGCAGCTGATGGAATTCTATTGGTTAACGGCCAAACCGGGTCACGTCTCGGCATTGCTTTTTCTGAAAACCCATTGAATCTGATTAAAGAAGGAAATGGACTGTATCGAACAAACGATGGTGCAGAACTTCCAAATGCAGCGGTAAATCCTGAAGTGTCCTATACGTTAAAACAAGGATTCCTTGAAGGTTCAAATGTGGATGTGACACAGGCGATGACCGAAATGATGACGGCATACCGTACATTTGAAGCCAACCAAAAGGTTCTGCAGGCATATGATAAGAGTATGGACAAAGCGGTTAACGAGATTGGAAGATTATAAGAAAAGCGCAAGTCTCGCCCCAATTATGGTGCGTCTTGAGCTAGACATAAAGAAAACAAGGGAGGCCTCTGAATGCGCACGATGATTACGGCAACAAATACGATGAGCCAGCTGCAAAAACAGCTTGATACAATTGGGCATAATCTATCTAATATTGATACGACTGGGTATAAAAAACGCCAGGTCAACTTTAGTGAGCTTTTATCCCAACAATTCAACAATCAACCGGTCAATGCGCAAGAGGAAGGTCGCGTAACCCCGAATGGAATTCGCATGGGCGTTGGTGCACGACTCGGTCATACGAATACGATGATGACCCAAGGTGCAATTAAAACAACGGATCGTGAGCTTGATATTGCCTTTACAAAGGAAAATCAGTTTTTACAAGTGTTAGTGGATGAAAACGGTGTACAGTATCCTCGTTTTACAAGAGATGGTGCCCTTTATTTGTCTCCTGCGAATGATGGTACAAATCGCGTTTCCCTTGTGACAAGTGGTGGACATCCTGTTTTAGATCAAGACGGGGAGCCAATTGTGTTTGTTGACAATTTTAAGGAAATAAAAATTTCTGCAAACGGGGAGTTAACAGTTGTTCCAGAGGCTGGTGCGCCTCAAACCTTTAATCTGTCAGTTGTAGAAATCAATAAACCGCAACTCCTTCAGGCAGTAGGACAAAATCAATTTGCGTTACCTGATTTGGCGGGACTTGGAATCGCAGCAGATGACGTATTCGTTTCTCTTCAAGGTGCTTTGCGTGAACGAGTTAGTGTGCAGCAAGGAGCACTTGAACAATCAAACGTTGATTTGACAACAGAAATGTCCGACCTGATGCTAACCCAACGTTCATACCAGTTCAATGCAAAATCAATCTCCATCTCAGACCAGATGATGGGACTTGTAAATGGCATTCGATAAGTGATAAAAAATATTCATACGTAGATACTATAGGTTAAGGCAGAATTAGCGGAACTCGGAACAACCTAAAGATAAGGGGTAATCTCAGTGACAAGTGAACTTAACAATACACAAGTAAAATCGCGCGAAGATTTTCGAAAGGCGCGTGACGAAGAAAAGAATACAGGAAAAGAGCCGAAAAAGAAGCGCGAAGGAAAACTTCGAATCCGCTTAATTCCAATTTGGATACGACTTTTGCTAGTTGTTGTTCTTTTTGCAGCCAGTGTCATGATTGGTGTGGTTGTAGGTTACGGAGTCATTGGGGATGGCAATCCGAGCGATGCCTTGAAAAAGGATACATGGCAGCATATCGTGGATCTGGTCAACAAAGATGCAGAAAAATAAGATGGCTTAGGCCTTCTTTTTTTTTGGTTTAACGTCGCCGATGAGGTTTACAACTTTCCGTAATACTTGTATTATAATAAGCATTATAAGTTCGACTTATACATAGAGGAGGTAATTGAAAATTATGTATGATATTAATGAAATAAAGGAAATTATCCCACATCGCTATCCGTTTTTACTTGTCGATCGGATTCTTGAATTAGAAGAAGGAAAACGTGCACTTGGTATTAAAAATGTAACGGCAAACGAGGAGTTTTTCAACGGACATTTTCCTGGATACCCAGTCATGCCGGGTGTTTTAATCGTGGAGGCATTGGCTCAAGTGGGTGCGGTGGCGATGCTGAAAAAAGAAGAAAATCAAGGCCGACTTGCTTTCTTTGCTGGAATTGACAACTGCCGTTTTAAAAAGCAGGTTGTCCCAGGAGATCAACTTCGTCTAGAGGTGGAAATCACTCGTCTTCGCGGGTCTATCGGTAAAGGGAAAGGCATTGCAACAGTGGATGGCGAGCTTGTTTGTGAAACGGAAATCATGTTTGCATTAGGTGATAAAACAGAATAAGTTTGTCTTAAAAAACCAGATGGGATGAAACCATCTGGTTTTTTACTTTATTCAGAAGACCCTTAACTTTTTAAGTGGTGGGTAGAGCAGTAGAAGTTTACAACTTAGGTTGAGTTCAAACGATGGCTGAATAAAGTTAAAGCCCCCGGCGGATGCCACGATTTTTTAGAGAAAGTTTTCGAGCTCGCTCGAAAAAAATTGGGCGCAAATAAACCAAGGCGCATTTGATTTTTATTTTGGACGAAATGTAATTTCTTTGATACATTTTTAATCTTCGGGGAAAGCTAAGCAAAGACCAAAACGGTCACAAAAATACTTAGAAGAAAACAGAAAGGAGAATATGCAATGAACAACAAATGGTTCTTAAAGCTAATGGGGTCGCTCCTTGCAGTGTTTTTAATAACAGGCTGTAACGCTGATGACCAAAATCCGCCTCCAGAGGATGACGGACTTGAAACACCTGGTGAGGATTTGAATAACAATCTGGATAACAATAATTTGGATAACAATGTGACTCCAGAGGAAGACGTAGTTCCTGATAACAATGGCATGAATCCTGGAGATCAAGACGTCGTTGAGGATGAAAACAATGACGGAGATCTTGATATCAACAATGATGATGATGATCGTAATGGTAACAATAATAGCGTAAATCCTGGTGGTACAGGTGGTGCTGGCGGTACAGGCGCCGGTGGTACAGGTGGAGGAAAATAAGTTTAAAGGCGGGATTGCCCCGCCTTTTTAACTTTGTATTGGTTTTTTCTTTTCTTGGAGTCTGTTTTTGAATTCAGTAAGAAGACCTTCACCCTGTAAGCCTTGGTGGATAAGGTCGGTTAGAACAATCTCGGCCATGTTTAGTCGGCTTGGCAGTAAATTTCCGTCTAAAAGGACACTCACGCTATTTTCCATTTCCTTGATAATCTTAACTTCGCCCATTAAAGAGGCAGGATCATTTGATTTTTTTGAAATGGTTACTTGAAGATTTAGCTTCGCGTTGTCTTGTTTTGCCTTTTCGAAAAGCTCTTTATACGATTTTTCAATAAACGCCTCGACAAACCAACTGTTTTCCCCATCTTCTTTATTGATGATCAATCCATCAATTAACGGTATTTCCTCAATCCGGTTTGGCTGTTCATTCTGATGAAGAACCATAAGTGACACCAATCTAAATGTCTTCAAATCCCTACCCCCTTATATTTCGTTCGTACTATTTTAACTTAATTCAACAGAAGTACAATACTTCTGCTGAATTAAGTTAAAGCCTCCGGCGGATGCCTCAGATTTTTAAAGGAAGTTTTTCGAGCATGCTCGAAAAAATCTGGGCACAAATACGCTAAGGCGTATTTGATTTAGTTAAATTATAGCATATTACCTGTTTATTATATGAACCAAAAGCGGAAATGAACCGGATTGTTCTAACGTGAAAAAAAATTTGTAGAAATTTAGATAATTGTTGGTTTTGATAAATTTTCAGTTTGAAAATCGAAAAAATTGTGGGGAATTTCCATTTTTAAAGAAAAACTACCTATGATAATTATTTTTTCCTAATTTTACCTATGTCAAAACGTGAAGTATGATAGCCTTGTTAGATTTAATCAAGGAGGATAAATGTATGATTAATCAAGTAATTTTGGTAGGAAGACTTACCCGGGATCCTGATTTACGTTACACCCAAGAAGGAAAAGCAGTTGCCCATGTGACACTTGCGGTTAGCCGAAATTTTAAAAGTGCTGGTGGAGCAATCGAAACGGATTTTGTGAATTGCACACTGTGGCAAAAAACGGCCGAAAATACAGCAAACTTTTGTAAAAAGGGATCCATTCTAGGTGTAACAGGGCGTATCCAAACACGTAACTATCAAAACAATGAAGGAAAAAGGGTCTATGTGACTGAAGTGTTAGCAGACTCAGTGAAATTTCTTGGTGGAAAGCCACGAGAACTCGTTGAAAGATAAGATTCTAGGTGATTAAGCTTTAGGAGGATATGAGTATGAACAATGATGAACTAATGTCGATTCATGAAAAGCTCAATAAGCTTGCAATGGGAATTGCATTACATCTAGAAACTTTACAAGGTCAAATAGGTGATCGTATGGATCAGATTGATCGAACCTATAATGAACGACTTTTGCAAATCAATAATATGTTAGAAGGGAAACAGCTATAATATGAAATCTATAAAAAAGAGATTCAGGATATGAAAAATAAGCCTTCTATCCATGTACCCCGCAACAAGAAGCCCCAACCGCCTTTTCAAAAATGGTTCCTCTAGAGATAGACGGATACTTCGGTGATTCCTCATTTATTTGCCAATCATGGTCACAACATGGTTGGCTTTTTTCTTAACTTAATAATAGAACATTTGTTCCTTATTGTCAATATTTTTTAAATATAGTTGACATTGGTAGTGTATTAATCATATAATACAATGTGTATTAACCTATTGATACACGGAATATTTTTTTATCATAACTGTATGGTGTACTTGATACAGTTCTTCTTTTTATAAATGGTGTATTACCCCCTTGATACAGGGAGATGAATTTTAGGAGTTGGGTCTATGGATGTAAAGTTTAACAATCGGGATCCTGTGTACGTGCAAGTCATTCAGTTTTTTAAGGAGCAAATTGCGAAGGGCTTTTTTGAACCAGGTCAGGAGATTCCGTCAAGAAGGGAATTAGCGAATCGGTTGAAGATTAATCCAAATACGGCGCAGCGTGCGTATAAAGAAATGGAGGAACAAGGGTTGATTTTTACGGAAGGAAATTTACCTAGTCGCATTACAAAGGATGAAGTGGTGTTGAAAATGGTTCGCGAGGAATTGATTTTGGATGCAGTTTCTACATTTATTCAATCCGTTCGGTCGATTAACGTGCCTCTAGAAGAGGTCTTAAATCTAGTTGAAAAAGAGTATGAGAAGGAATAGGGGGGATTTGTGTGATCGAAGTAAAAAATGTAACGAAGAAGTTTGGCAGAAAGACAGTGCTAAAAGGGGCTTCTTTTACTGCTGAAAAAGGAAAGATTACTTGTTTGATCGGGATTAACGGTGTCGGTAAAACAACGATTATGAAAGCGATTATGGCATTAACACCCATTAATAGCGGAGAAATTCTCATTAATGGAGAGAAAATTCACAAAGGTAGCTATGAAAAAGTTACCTTTATCCCAGATACAATTACTATGTTACCGCAAATGAAAATAAAAGAGGCTTTCACGTTTATGGCGGATTTCTACGATTCCTGGAATCCGAAACGTGCGAATGAGCTACTAGAATTTTTTAGATTAAAAGAAACCGACCGGATCTCTGAACTATCAAAGGGAAATACGGCAAAAGTAAACCTGATCCTAGGGCTAGCCTTGGATGTCGACTATGTCCTCATGGATGAGCCTTTTTCAGGGATTGATATTTTTAGTCGTGAACAGATTGCGGAAGTATTCACGAGTCATTTAATTGAGGACCGTGGTGTGATCATTACAACGCACGAAATCAATGATATTGAACACTTAATTGATAAGGTCGTTTTGCTAGATAACGGCGTTGTGTTAAGAGAATTCGATACCGAGGAAGTCAGAGAGAATGAAGGGAAATCGGTTATCGATGTGATGAGAGAGGTGTATAAGGGATGAATCGTTATTTGAAACTAGTAAATTTCGAGTTTTCTCGTTTTCTTAAGTTGTTTCTTGTTTTAGTTGGGGTCACAGTACTTTTTCAGGTAATTGGAATTATCTATATGTCTAATAGATATGTAAGTCGTGCAAATGAAGCTATATTTAAAGATATGATTTCTAAAAGTGATTTTATTTTACAAAATGGAAAAATATCATTTATCGATTTTACACAATCCCTTTGGTTTATTAGTCCAATCATGCTTTGTGGGGCAACTTTACTCATTTATGTGTTTTTTATTTGGTATAGGGATTGGCTAGGGAAGAACACGTTTAGCTATCGTTTGCTGGTGTTGCCAACAGCTCGGTTAAATGTATATTTGGCAAAAGCGACAACGATAATACTGTTTATTTTAGGCCTGCTTGCAGTGCAATTGGTTTTAATACCGTTTGAAAGCAAAGTATTACAGTGGATGGTTCCCGGGGAGTTTCGTATTGATTTTACATTAGGGGAAATTACAAATTCTGATTATTTGCTGGTGTTATTTCCAAAATCATTTATGGATTTTATCCTGTACTATGGTGCTGGAATGGCAAGTGTGTGTATTGTTTTTACAGCTATATTATTTGAACGCTCCTACCGTTTAAAAGGAATTATTCTTGGAATTCTTTATTGTGCGGTTTCTGTTCTTTTCTTTTTAGCACCAATATTGGTCAATGAATTCATGTTGGGTAACTATTTTTATTTGAATGAACTGTTTTATCTGGAAATTGTAGTTGTGTTACTTATTTGGGCTGCGGCTATTTGGGTCGGCAATTATCTTCTAAATAAAAAAATCAGGGTTTGATGGGGGGTACGCAAAGTGAAGCGATATTGGAAAATTATCACACTTAGTATTGTGACAGTTATCGTACTTGGCAGTTATTTAATACAATCTAGCTTAGCGGCTGAGAACATACAAGTAGAATTTGAAAAAGTAAGTGGCGATGAGAGTTTAGTGGAAAATATAGTGTTAAATGCACAATATGAAGTAGGAGACATTTATCAAAGCTTTCTTATTTCCAAAGGGGAAACAACTAATTTAAGTAATCGATCGGTTTTTCAACAATTATCTGGTCATGGCTTTGATTCGTATTCTAATCAATTAATTGAGAATTACAAGCAGTTTATGCGTGGAAAGTATTTGTTTCCATCTAGCTTTTATGATGATGAAAGTCTTTTAATATATGCCAACATTGAGGGCAGGAGTATAAATGCTTCTACTGTAAATTCCTATTTCGACATTGATGTTTTGGATAAGAAATCAAAAGAATCTACCTCAATGAAAATTGATCTACCTAAAAACAGTGATTATAGTTGGGTTGATATGGTTGATATTCAAATTTTGGACGGAAAGCTGAAGCTAATCACAAGGGCTTCTCGCATAAATGGCGGTGAGGATTTTACTGTCTACACTATTGATCTAAAAGGGAAGAAGGTAACAAATGAAGAAGTCATCTACTCTTCTCCAATAGTTGAGAATGGATGGTCAGGATTTAGGGTATTCAATGACTATTATTCGAGTCAACCACAAAATTACCTGCTTTTTAAGGTAGAGGCCGAGGAATATAATGATGATAACGGTGAATCGACCAACATCGCTAATGAACTCATGGTGTACGATATAGAAAATAATAAGGCAGTAAAAATGGAACTGCCTGAAGACTTTGCGGGAGTTCTAGATAACTCAATTGTTTCAAACTCCATTCTATATATTCCAGTTCTATCGGTAAATGGGGTAGAGGTCATTCAATATGATATCGAAGCAGAGAAGTGGGATAAGAAACAGACATTTAAAGTCGGACAATCCGGGGATTCCGAGAATTCATATTTTGTAAAACTAAAAGATGAAAAAATCTATATCATCAGTTCAACAAATGATGGCTATATCCTTTCCATCGGTGATATAAATACAGGTGAATCACTATACGAAGGAAAACTAATTATCAAAAGTCAAAAATCAGATCAAAAAGAATACCGAATTTACTTTAGCGATATAAAGTAGTGGGTCAAATGCTGCTGGACACAGGTTTCTAGCCAGGGATACTCATGACAGGTCCCTCGTCCCACTAAAATAGGGTGAGAAAAAATGGAGAACCATCAAATCGAACAAATTATCAGTGAATATGAGCCTGAATTGCGATTTGCTGCGTTTAGATATGTACGAAATTGGGCCGTAGTAGATGATATTATGCAAGAGGTATTTTTGAAGATATTTTTGAAATTTGAATTCTTAGGAGACCCTTCAAAGATGAAAGCGTGGTTGTACAAAATTACCCGAAATCAATGTATCGATTATCTTCGCAGCAAGGTCGTGAAAGCTACCGTTTTAATGGATGATATTGAAGAATTACGGTATTCGGCCAATGAAACGGTTGAAAAAGAAATAGTGGAAAAGTTTGATAGGGAAAGACTTCATCAACATCTTGAGTCATTGCCAAAGGATTACAAACAAACTTTATCCCTTTATTATCTTGGTGATTATTCATATAGTGAAATCAGCCATTTGTTGGATAAAGACATTTCGTTTGTGAAAAATAAGCTTTTTAGAGGTAAGCGTTTGTTGAAGAAAGTATATGAGAATGAGGCAATCATATAGGCTTTGGACCAATCATGGAAAAGACATGATTGGTCTTTTTTATGTTGTTCTAATACGGTACAATTATCCAATAATCATAATTTTGTGAGGATGAAGGGTATGAGATACGTAGTTTTGTTTGGAGTCGCGTTGTTATTAGGAATTATGACCGCGTTTTTGGAGGTAAGTCAACCAACGGGTTGGATTATAAGCATGATTGTCATCGTTTTTCTTTCCACCTACTTATTTGTTTATCCTATTTATTGGGAGAAGAATGTGGAAAAGATAGAGTCCTTTCTTAGGAAACGAAGAAAAAATCCTGTATTTAAGCTTTATTACGGGATGGGCAATCGGATTGACCAGGATGTGAAGGAAGCGACGGAGGTGTTGCTTCGAAAATATAAGCAGCCAGCCAGGCAGGCGATCTTTAAAACTTTATACGCCTTGTATGAGGATGATATTTTGCGAGCGAAAAAGGACATTGAGAATATCAAACCTCTGCAGTATAAAGCATATTACAAGGCAATTGTTGCTGTGGAAGAGGGCAAATTGGAGCAGGCAGCAGAGCTTGGTAAACAGGTGAAGTCGGAGTGGATGAAGCATGCTTTGGCTGCGGGAATTGCGAAAAAGGCTGGTAATCATGACGAGTACGTCGCCGAGATACGAAAGGCGCTTGAGAAAACACGTGGAATGCAGAGATATGTCATTTATAAGCAGTATGAGGATGATTTGAAGGTAAATTAATAGAGTGTGATTGATGGAATTGCGTTATAGATTTGTTAATTGCGTTATGGAGGATAGAAATTGGAGACTTGCGTCTTGATAGTGGGGATTGTACCGTAGTGGACATGAACTTCGCATTAAGGAAAGTTTACCAACACAAACTACGGGTGGTGACAACAGTCACCACCCGTTACTCATTTCTTTAGTTTTTCCTCGACTAAATGGTAGAATCTTTGCCAAGGTTCGGTTTTGTCTTTGTGCTTTTCACTTGGCACAAATTTTTTCGTCTTTTTCTTTGGTTTGGTTGTTTTTTCTGCCAAATGAATCAGCTCCTTTGGTTTTGCGGTATACCGGATGTTGTTTATGTGCTGTTGATATACCGATTAGTTGGTTTGCGTCATATCGCAGAGCCGGAATCCTCCGGTCGGTATACCGATAAGCTCTTTTGCGGTATATCAAAGGGAAAAATTCTCCGGTCGGTATACCGATAAGCTCATTTGCGGTATATCAAAGGGCCAAATTCTCCCGGTCGGTATACCGATAAACGCATTTGAGGTATATCACGGGGCCATTTTCCATTGGTTGGTATACCGATAAACTAGTTTGCGGTATATCAAAGGGCCAAATTCTCCCGGTCGGTATACCGATAAACGCATTTACGGTATATCAGACGGGCATTTTCCCCTATCCGGTATACCGGTAGGGTCGCTTTCGTTATATCGCATAGCAAGTTTCCCGCGGTTGGTATACCGATACTACCGTTTGCGGTATATCGCAGAGTAAGTTTCACCCGTTCGATATACCGATAAGCTCATTTGCGGTATATCACAATGCAAGTTTCCAAGGGTTGGTATACGGATACTCCAGTTTTCGTTATATCAAGCCGTAAGATCTTGGTCACATGTATACTGCTAGCACATTATATTAGAACTGGGACAGTGAACCTGCCCCTTCCCCAATCCCGGCCCATCTAAAACGCCCCTAGTAATTCCTTCAACTCGCTAGTAGACAGTTCGGTGATCCAGTTTTCGCTGGTGATGATTTCGTCGTTCAGGGATTGTTTTTTCTCGAGCATTTCGTCTATTTTTTCTTCGAGTGTGCCAGTGGCGATTAGCTTGTGCACGTGCACGAAGCGCTTTTGACCGATGCGGTAGGCACGGTCGGTTGCTTGGTTTTCGACGGCTGGGTTCCACCAGCGGTCGTAGTGGATGACGTGGTTCGCTTCCGTTAGGTTCAATCCGGTTCCGCCTGCCTTCAGTGACAGGATTAAAATATTGAACTCACGGTTTTGGAAGCCTTCAATCATCTTGTCTCGCTGTACTTTCGCGACACTTCCGTTCAAGAACCTTACAGATTCGTTAAAGCGTTTTTGAAGCACATCCTGAATCATTTCGCCCATATGAATATATTGGGTGAAAATCAAACAGCTTTCATCCTGGTCACGAATATGATCGACGAGTTCAAGAAGCTTCTCCATTTTCACGGAGCGATCATCCACATTCGAAGGATTCTGTTCCTTCAAATAAAGCGCAGGATGGTCACAGACCTGTTTCAACTGACCAAGCATTTTTAAAATCAACCCTTTACGCTGCATGCCTGCAAGCTGTTCAACTTGGTCCAATGTATCCTTCACAAGCTGCTCGTAAATCGATGCCTGCTCAACGGTTAACGGACAATATTCCTTTTGCTCAAGCTTATCCGGTAGGTTTAATGCAACAGCTTCGTCATTTTTTGTACGTCTTAGTAAAAATGGTTTAATTAAGCGCTGAAGCTGAGCAATTGTTTCCTCATCATGGTCCTTTTCAATGGGGGACACATAGCGTTTTTGGAAGCCGCCGAGGCTGCCTAAGTAGCCACGATTGATAAAGTCAAAAATTGACCAAAGCTCCGTCAGGCGGTTTTCCATTGGTGTCCCGGTCAAGGCAATATTATGGTCGCCTCTTAATTTGCGAATCGCGCGTGACTGCTTGGTTTGCGCGTTCTTAATGTTTTGCGCCTCATCCAAGCAAACCGTGCCCCAGTCGTAAGCGGAAATTTCCTCTTCATCCAAATGGGACAACCCATAGGAGGTGAGGACGATGTCGGCAGAACTGACTCCTTCCACAAACTCTTCACCCTTCAAACGGTTCGAGCCGTAGTGAAGGTGGACACGTAAGTCCGGTCCGAATTTTTCAAGCTCCTTTTGCCAGTTTCCAAGGACGGATGTTGGGCAAATGATGAGCGCAGGCTTTGCACCACTTTCTTTGACGGATAAAAAGTAAGCAATCATTTGGATTGTTTTTCCGAGCCCCATATCGTCGGCAAGGCAGGCTCCGAATCCAAACTTCCTTAAAAATAGGAGCCAATCAACACCTTGTTGCTGGTAAGGGCGGAGCTCACCTTTGAACGTGTCTGGAATGGAAGCCTGTGGAATCTCCTTGACATCGGTTAGCTGAGTAATCATTTGCGACAGGTGGCGATTGAGTTCAATTTGTACACCGGCAAATGCTCCTGCCGCTTCTTGTTCCTCACGTTCTGCTTTTTCAGAAAGCGAAAGCAGCTCCTGCTCAAGGACATCACGGACATGGAGTCCTTCTTTGTTTGCACGTGCTAGAATCGACTGAACCTGTTTGATAAATGCTGGGTCAAGCTTAATCCATTTGCCGCGGATGTTGATTAATCGTCTTTGCTCGTTCACAAGGGACAGGAATTCTTCCTCGGAAAGCTCAACACCATTTGTTGAAAAACGCCAGTCAAAATTGATGATCGACTGCAACCCAACGAAGGATTGACGGCCACCGCCAGCAGTCGTTTTGACCTTCGCTTTAATAGCGAGTTGCGCATCCTTGATGGCTTGCCACCAGGCTGGTAAGAGGATACCGACTCCAGCCTCAATAAGCTTTGTACTTGCCTCCGTTAAAAAGTCCCAGGCCTGGCGTTCCGTTAGCTCGTGAATAATTCCTTCCTCATCACGAAGCCAAGGTATGAGCTTACACCACATGGTTTGATCGCTCTCAATTTTGCCCGCAAAATCCTTCCATTCCGGTGGCATGCTGGTATACAGTGTATGAGGTTTTTCTTTCTTGCGAAGCACTGTTTGAAGCATCCAAGCCCCATTATCCACCTCTGGCTCCTCGATCTGAAGCATGACATCAAAGGGTGTATGATCTTCTTTCCAACCAATACGTTCAAGCCAATTGTTTTCATCTACGACGGACTCAGCGCCGGCGGTACTTTTTACAAGAGGGAAGGTTTCCGTAATTTCTTCCCAGGCGTCGGACAGCGAGGAGTCAGATTGAATCCAGTCAGTCACTGCTTCAGAAAACCATTCCGCTGCAAATCCAGTTAGCTCTGTATCGATCGGCCTCCAGCCAAAGCGTTCGTTCTCGCGCCAAGTATCGAAATCAGGCATGAAATCGCCGTCTTCAATAAGTGGTAGCAGGTTGCTCGAAACCTCGTGATAATGTTCGGTATTTTCACTAAGCTCGATTTGGACATGTGAATTGACGGGCAATTCAGCAAAAAAGGTAAATGCCTGCCAGGGTGAAAGGCGGACGGCATTATCATTCTCTTCAAGGAAGGTTCCGTAAAAACTGGACTCATGCCAGGCAAAAAGATTTTGCTTCCACTCGCCCACTTCAAGCTCGTAGCCATCTTCATTTGTGCACCAGACATGCCATCCTTTTTCCGAATCCCATTCTGCGTGAATTAAAAGTGTCATCATCTCACCCCTTTACTCTGTTATCATCGATGCCCGAAGCAGCTCCTGCTGGAAGGCACGTAATCGTTTATTCACAGCGGCAAGCTTTGTAATATAGTCGTCCCAACGGTCTTCTTGTTTTATTTTTTTGTAATGTGTACGGAGTTTTCGCAAATATTTAACGGCCTTTTTATAGCTTGGTCGATTTTTCCCCTCAATCGCCTTTGCGACCGCTTGGTGGTAAAGAGGGAGCAACGCCGAACGGTCATGGGTCTCGATTTCTTTTAATATATTGCGATCCATGTCATCGACATCATAGCCGACCATGATTTGCAGTTCGACCCATTTCCGGAATTGTTCCGTATCAAGCAAAAAGTCGCTGTATTCTACATAACTGTACGGAAGTAACTGTTTCAGCGCCTTAACATAAACGGATGAATCGCGCTCATCAGAATACGTCATGATGTTTTGCAAAAACAGCCTTGTCATGTGGCGGCGCCCTTCATAGCTTTGAATGCCAAAAATATAGTCTTGGATTCCATCCAAAGCATGGTCAATCCAAGGGCGAGCACGGTCCCAATTTTTTGCTTCAGATAGATAGGAAATCCACCAGAAGCTATACGGTGTTGCAGAATGTCCGAGTTTTTTCATCGTTTCGATTGCAGTCGTGTCGTCCTTTTGCAAAAACCGGATATGGGCATAGGCGATCTGGTGCACTGGGTTTTCGGTGTCCAATGCGTTTTCTTCGATTTCGAGCCATTTTTTTCGATTAAAAAAGGTTGACCAAAGCAAACGGTACATTTGCATGCGCTCATATTGGAATAAAGTTTCAGAAAGAAGTGTCTGGCGGACAGGTTCGATGCTATCTTCAAGCAACCCGTCAAGTGAAAATGGGAGTGACAATTTCCTCATCTCAAGCGAGTTATCGAGCACAACGTCCGTGAAATTATGAAAGTATGGCTTAATATACGTGTCCACCTGGTAATTTCGCACTTCAATTAGATCGAGCAACTCGACCGTTTTTTGAATGCAAAAAAGAGCCGCATGGATGTGATACAAGCGTTTGAGTTCCTCAGAACGAGGCGCCTTCCTTTTTAAGGCTTGAAAAAGGGAATGATACAAGGTCGCGAAAAAATAAACATTTTTCTCCCGGTGACCTGATTCAAATCGCTTGTATTCACTGTTAAAAAGGGTTAGCCAGCTTTCAAGCGAGTTCTCCTTATACTCCACACGATGCAAGACGTTTCCTTTTTTCACAGGAATGGAAGCTAATGTAGGCTTTGGTTCGTTGCCGTCTTTCCAATGTTGAAGCAGGGACCCGACTCGGTCAACACTTGCGTACATATAGAAAAATAGAGCCATCCGGTGCCGGCAAAAGGAAGGATCCGGGCATGTACAACTGCTCATTTCTAAAAAGTCAAGATCAAGTGTGACATCAACTGGAGTGACGTCCTGCACACGTCCTTCAAGCGTTTGGCCGTTATATATGACATTATAAGCACTCCCCTGACGGTAGAGGTTTAGTCCTTTTTTGATTAAATTGCGGTCTTCTTCATTATTGAATGTGATCATGTCACGAAGCTTTTCGGAAAAATGCATGACCGCAGCCTTTGGAATATCGTTTTGAAGCAAAGTGGTTTCACTCCCGACGGCGCAAAAATTTATATCACTATATTATACATCAAATAAAGGCAAATTGGGATTTTGGTCTTGGAAAGCGTATGATATTTAGCTCAATTTTGAAATTTTTCAGGTTAGACAGTCGCAAAAAAGAAGTCTCTTGCGTACATGTATAGTAATTACTTGGAAGAGTTGGTTTCTCCATCCAACCTCCCAAGCTATCATTTTCTCCCAAAGTGCCTGGTGAAGGCGTCTCCATCCTTCACCGGTCCATTTTTTCAACTAGGAGTGAACATAAATTGGATCATAAATCTTTGGAACATGATATTTCGATTGATGAAAATAGGGTGAGAAGTGCATTAATTCGTGCCTATATGAAGGGTGAAAGAAGTACAGAAATCGACATGAAGCAATTTATTCAAGACTTAGCAAATGATATTAAAGGATACCCAACAACATAATTCTTTTGCCTACTGCCTGATTTGACAACATTTAAGGTGGTACAGGCGCTTATCGGCAGCTGTCTACCAAGAAGGGGACAGTTTTTTTCATTCTCAAGGACAAGTTGTAATACTTTTGGTGTATAGAAATAATAAATTTGGGTCATAGAAATTTTCTCGTTTTTTTGACATAATTATTACCACAAACATTAACCGGTGTTTGTGGTTACCCAGCATTGGTCAGTGGTTTTCAAGCCATTCGACTAGTCTGGGTTTTTGTTGGGTTTGTCTAATTTTTTGACATAAAATCGTTCTTCACAGTTTGGTTTGTGATTTTTTTTTGATACATATATTATGATAAGAATAATAAGCTCAATTAACTGAATGTTATGATAAGGGGGAGCGATGTGAAGCTACCAGAGGTGTCCTCTCAAAGACGTGAGAATTATGCGAAATTCTATATGATTTTTATTACAGTGCTAGGCTGTGCTGCCGTGGTGAACGCGTTTTTTCATCTTGAACCAACAGATAAAATTACCATCCTTCTATTGCTTACCGCATTTTTAGCAATAACGGAATATTACCCTATACCACTATTGAGGGGTCAAACGACAATCACTTTCCCATTTATCTTCGTCATGTATGAGTTGTTTGGGATTTCGTACCCTATTATTATCTATGCAGGGATCGTACTTGCGATTAACATTCTCCACCAGCGCCCCTTAAGGCTTGTCCTGTTTAACCCGGCACAGTTAGCAGCCAGCGTGTTTTTAGCAGAATACATATTATCACATACCGATGTGGTTCAAGTTCTATCATCAAGCAGTGATTTTTTATCGGGATTTAGTACATATATTCTTTTTCTCACCCTATTTTTTATCATAAATAATCTAATCGTTGATATTGTTTTGCTAATTCGTCCGCAAGCCTATACATTCTATTTATTTAAAACCAAAACGATGACTGAATTAGGCAATGTGGCGGTCTCATTAGTATATGGAGCGATGATGTTTTACCTTGGCGGTCGAAGGGTTGACGAGTTCTCCCTGTTCTTTTTCTTCTCGCCTTTGGTGGCGATCTCGTTATTGTATTCGGTTATTTCAACCCTTAGAAATGAAAAGAAAAGGTTGAATGCACTTTTTGAGATCACAACGAGGGTTAACAAGAAAATCCATTCAACGGATTGGATTGATACGTTTAAAAATACGTTCTCACAAATCGTGGATGTACAGGCGATTATGCTATGGGTCAAGGAAAACGATGTGTGGAAAATTTTATACTATGACGGTCGAGTGACGCCGCAAGATACACTGACAGGTGAAGCGCTAGCTCGTTTTGATGGAAAAAAAGAACCGATTGTCTATCAGGACAGGGTAAAAAAGCTTGGTCCAATTGATGAGTTTTTTAAAAAGGATATGAAGGCATTTGTGTACTCACCGATGGTCGTTGAGGATGAGACAATCGGGATGTTAGTTGTTGCGAAAAGTCGATCGCGGAGCTTTGAGGATGACGAAATCCATTCCATTGCGACCCTTTCAAATCAGCTTGCCGTTGCGGTGAAGACAAGGCTTTTAATCGAGGAAAAAGAAAAACGAATTATCCTTGAGGAGCGAAACCGAATTGCCCGGGGCATCCATGATGGGGTTGCTCAAACCTTGGCTGGGGCGGTTCTGAAGCTTGAGACGGCTGAACGAAAATTCGATCGTCATCCCGATGAAACAAGAAAGCTTATTCGTGAAAGTATGGATAAATTAAGGCTTAGTTTACGGGAAGTGCGTGAATCAATTTACGAGCTGCGTCCATATCCGACTGAGCGGGTTGGGCTCTCCACTGCGATTGAAAAACGAATTGATTTGGTAAAGGATGAGTACACAATCCAGTTTTCGTTTGATATTAGAGGCCAGGAGGTTCCACTTAGCCCAATGGTTGAAAAGGAATTATTTGATATTTTTCAAGAGAGCCTGCAAAACACGATCAAGCATGCGCAGGCCACAAAAATAGAAGTTCTGTTAAGCTATCAGAAGGAGCAAATTATTTTAAAGATTAAAGATAATGGTGTCGGTTTTTCATTGTTTCAGGCAATGGTGAAGGCTCAAAACAACCCTCATTTTGGAATTTTGAACATGAATGACGCTGCAGAAAAAATTAGCGCCACTCTTCAAATTGACACAAAAGAGGGCCAAGGTACGGATATTACATTAACTGTCCCAAAAATGGGACTCGAAGGAGGTAGTGCTATTGATTAAGCTTATGCTGGTGGATGATCATGCTGTGTTACGTGACGGACTTAGGAATATTTTAGAGCTAGAGGACGATATTCGCGTTGTCGGCGAGGCAGTTTCGGGTGATGATGCAATTCAGAAGGTGCCAATCTGTGAGCCTGATGTGATTTTAATGGATATCAATATGCCCCAGAAAAATGGGGTAGAAGTGACTGGCATTTTGAAGAAAGATTATCCTTCGATTAAAATCTTAGTGCTAACAATGCACAACCATGATGAGTACTTTATGGCTGCCATTCGTGAGGGTGCTGATGGGTATTTGTTAAAGGATGCTCCATCTGAACAGGTGGTGGAAGCGATTCGAACAGTCGCACGCGGTGAGTCTGTAATTCATCCATCGATGACGAAAAAGCTCCTCAATTTCCATCAACAACAGCATGAACAACCGAGGGACAACGCATTAACAGAGCGTGAAACGGAAGTCCTTCAATGCCTGGTGGAGGGACTGAGCAACAAAGAAATCGCCGAGCGCCTCTTCATTAGCGACAAAACCGTAAAAATTCATGTCAGCAAAATCTTCAAAAAATTCGACGTCAAAAGCCGTTCCCAAGTCGTCATCTACGCCGTGCAAAACAAGCTTGTGCCGATGTAGAAGGGACCAGAGGGACGGTTCTTGTGGTTCCACGTTCAAGGGGAATCCACAGTCCCTGTGGTTCCGTGGGTTCCTTGCCCAAAGTAATTGAATTTCAAAGTAAGCAACTGTTTTCCGTTTTGGAGACAGTTGCTTTTTTTATGCTGGAAGTTCCTAAATGTAACTTTTTTTAAAGTTTTCTATGCAATATTTCAAAAATATGTCTTTTGTATAATAAGAAATACTGCTTATGACGCGGGTTTTACAACCTTTGTGGAATAGAAATCATGGAGCGGGGGCTCGATAATGGGAGTAGGAAGCTACAAACCAAAATTGAAAGGGGTATAAAATGAGAAAGTTAGTTGTGGTATTATTTGCATTTTTATTAGTTATCCCAACATTTTTACAAGAAAAGAAGACAGTCTCCGCAGTTGAGACGGGTTCAGCGGTCATTGACCCTACGTTAGAAGGGCTTTGGAACAAGGTCAGTTCCTTGCAGGTGATCGTGACATTCAATGGGGACGGAGCGCCGAAAGAGCATCAGTTGAATCTGTTAAAAATGCTTGGAATCAAGTCCGGCGTTACAATGAAGAATCTGCCGATTTCGGGAATTGTCGCAACGAAATCGCAAATTGAAAAACTCGCACAAAGTAATGAGGTCCGCTCGATCTATTTTAATAGAAAGCTAGAGTATTTCAATGAAACATCGACAGATATTACGGGTGTAGACCGTGTCAGGGCAGATGAGGAAATCAAGCTCATTAATGGGAACTTGCCTTTAACAGGTAAAGGAATGGGGGTTGTCATCAATGATAGTGGCGTTGACGGGACACATGGCGACCATCTTTTCGGAAAACATCTTGTGCAAAACGTGCTTGGGTCTGTGAATTTGGCGAACCTGGCACCAGGAATTCTTCCGATTACCTACCTCGAAAATGTGCCGAATACGGATACGAACTCCGGGCATGGTACACATGTGGCGGGGACGGTTGGCGGAACGGGCGCAAAGTCGGGCGGCAAGTATGAAGGAGTAGCACCAGGCGCGAACTTAATTGGATATGGTTCCGGTGCGGCGCTGTTTGTTCTTGATGGTATTAGTGGATTTGATTATGCGATTAAAAATAAGGATAAATACAATATACGTGTGATCACAAATTCTTGGGGATCTTCCGGTGATTTTGACTCGAATGACCCGATTAATATTGCAAGTAAAAAAGCGTATGATGCAGGGATTACGGTTCTTTTTGCAGCGGGAAATGAAGGGCCGGGTGAGAATACTCATAATCCGTATGCCAAGGCACCTTGGGTGATTTCGGTGGCAGCGGGTGACAGTAGTCTAAATTTAGCAGACTTCTCTTCACGAGGAACAAAAGATGTTGGTGGTACTTTTACATTGGATGGCAAGGAGTGGACGTGGAAAGACGCTCCGACCATTACGGCACCAGGCGTGGATATTGTGTCCACACGGGCGATTGCACCGATTTCATCATTAGCGGCCTTACAGGACATACAAACCTTAAATCCATTGCATGTTCCTTTTTACACGATCATGAGCGGCACATCGATGGCAACACCACATGTCGCTGGTATTGTTGCCCTTTTACTGGAAGCAAATCCACAGTTGTCACCGGCTGCGATTAAGCAGATTATCGAAGACACTGCGATACCAATGCCAGGCTATGAGGAATGGGAAGTGGGCGCAGGCTATGTCGATGCATATGCGGCAGTGAAGAAGGCAATCGAAATGAAGTAGTGAGTGCGGTGGGACGCGGGGGCAGAACCTCGCGTCCCTGACATTTTTTAGCGAGTAATAGAATGAAGAGACTTTTAGGCAGGAATCTTGTTCGAATTTCTTTTCATAGGCCGGATGAAGAGGAATTTCAGCAATAATCCTGGGTGAACAGCTCTTCATCGACTGGATGAAGACCATTCGGAGCCTGCACTTCACTCGGAAAGTCCTTCATAAGCGTGATGAAGGCACTTTAGTAGAAAAAAAGATTCAAAGAGTCCTTCATAAGTTTTATGAAGACCATTCGGAGCCTGCACTTCAC
>NZ_JBALOX010000131.1:0-3986 GCF_036965165.1 Bacillus sp. JJ1521
CACTACTTTTGTACTATGAAATGAAATTATACGCCTATCCTTGATTGAATGATTACTCTAACAATTAAATTTAAAACATTTGGTTAGATCTGCATGCTAGTAAAAAAATAAACGTTAATCCTTTTTTTGGATTAACGCAATATAAACCAAGTTCATATAACTTCTGTTCTAAGAACTCCAATTTTATCCAACTTTAAATAAGCTAGAGCGGCTGCTTTCCCCTTTTTAAATTAAAAATAACCTAAGAGCTTTTTCTAAGCTCTTAGGTTATTGCAATTTGATTTTACCGAGATCAACATAACTAAAACGTTTACTCTTATCCATTTACTTTACCAACAAGCGGGTATCAGATTCAAAAGACAAAATCCCACTTTATATACAACTTTTTTGCCTCTATTTATGATACGGTTCACTTCACCTATTTAACCAGCAGTTTATTTACAAAAATATACAATCTGGAAACTAATAAAAAAACAGTGCCTGCTACTCACCGAATAATGTCAATGAATTCGACAAAAAGCGGGTGGTGACAGGCACTTATATCTAAGTGAATTTGTATATTATTTTCCATTTTTATCAGCTTTTTTCTGCGGCATGTATTTTTCATTAATATACAATTTCTTTACTTAATTAGCTTCTGTTTTATCAATAATTGATGTTGAAGAATTAGTTACCTTATTTATTTTTTGGCATTTTTGTTACAGATGGCATACCAGAGATATAACCGATACCGCCTGTTTTATTAATACCAATTTGTTCGTCAATAGCTTTAAGTAGTTCTTCTTTATTAACAGCTGTAATTGACTTACCATTTACTTCATCACCAGGATGTTGGAAATTACTGAAAATATATGAGAATCCATTGCGGTCATCAGCAGCAAATAATCCAGTTGCTTCCGCTCCTGCTGGAACAGATAAAATACGATCTAATTCTTTCGTATCAACATTATAAGCCCAAACGAAGTTATTTGTGTGAGCACCACTATCTTCACCAATAAAGAGTGTTCTCATTGCTTCGGAGTAACTTAAGTTATCTGGACTAGCTACTTTATCTACATTTGCTGTGTTTCCATATGCATCAGCTGCAGGAAGGTCTTCCCCTACTACCAATCCAGACATGGATGGTGCTACATACGAGCTATTAATAGCATTTCCATTGCTATCTTTTTGGCCGCCACGCAAGTCTAATTGATAGGTTACACCAGCTTTAATTTTTGGTAGTTGAATATGGTCTGCTGGATCTTTTCCTGTTGAATCTTTTTCCATTGACTTACTTTGATCGGAAATTGCAATATATACTTTTTTATCCTTTTCGTTTAGTGCGATACCTTCCATTTTGTTAAATTCTGTAGTCGCACCAAGCATAGCAGCGTAACGGCGAGTTTCAAGGAAGGCTGCTGCTTTTTCTTTGCCAGGTTTAAGTTTTAGGTACTCAACTTTTCCTTCATTTGAGTAGGTTTTAATAGCTGTAAAACCTTCTTTAGGAGCATCTGAAGTTTCAAAAATATCATTGAATGTAATGCCGCTATCAATAATATCTTTCACTTCTTTATCCGTTGCATGTCCTAAATTAATCCATTGTAAATCTCCTGAACCACCGTTTTCAGTACCTGTTTGTTTAAATGTTGCTGCATAGAGTGTACCTGATGATAAATCTTTTTCCTTGTCAGCTACATACATAAACATTCCTGTATTGCCACCATCATCACCGTAGAAAACAGTTTTGTTATCAGGCATTACTTTAGCTAACTCATGTGAGAAACGTCCTGTACTGTAATGTTTTACAACAGATGTTTTACCATTCTTACCTACTGTAATTTCAGGAGTGTAGCCATAGAAATAAGGATTAGCCTTTGTTTTATCTCCGAAATAGAATTGAGCGAATGTTTCAACTTGACTTCTTACTTTCGAAGTTGGGTTTAAGAAGAGACGTGCATCTGGTTCGTACTCTTCAGAACCTAAATGTGTATTCCATGGTGATAATGATCCGTTACATGGAATCCAAAGTCCATTTACAGCTGAAAAATCAATTTTTTCTACATTTACAGGTTTAAGTTCACCTGTTTTTTTGTCCTGCTCCAATTCAGTTAAAGACATAGATGCTGGAACTAAACCATATGCTGATTTACCAGCAGCATCAATAGTTTGATATTCATAGTGTGTAACCATATAAAGTTTTCCGTTAATAGGCATTAATAAGCTGTTTGAATCCGGAGCATCAGAGACAAAGTATTCTCCGTTTGTGCCACTAGGATCCTTAATTGGATTTCCATTTACATCAATGGGTGTACCCGCAGGAATTTTTTCATTTTTAACTGTTGCTACCTTATCTTCTGATTTAAATAGGTAGTTGTAAGTCAGTGGAAATGTTTTTACTTTTCCATTGATATATTTCACATCAACTGTTGCATTTGTATATGTTTTTACCATTTCATCAATAGTAGCAGGTGCTTCCATACCATTAAATCTAACAGATTCTATTTTATTGTTATTCTGAGAAGCCGCAAATGCCGGTGTTACGGCTGGAATAGTAATAGCTAAAGCAAGTGCTAAAGTAGCCCCTTTTTTTACAAGTTTCTTATTAATCATTAATAATTCCTCCTAATAGATTAATAGCTTACTGTTCAATTAAACCAGATAATTGTAAATGGAATATTAACTCTTTGTATGTTTTTTATTAATCCAAGCAGAAATTTTATTACATTAATGTAGGTTATTGGTATAATGCACGAACTCTTCTTCATAAAAATTATGCCAATAGTACTTAATGGGTTACGATTGGGTGTCCAGGTTGTACTTCGAATCTGGTATATTGCGTAGAAATATCGCTGGTTTGGTACGGAACGATGAGAATGTACTTTCATTATAGGCAAGCATATCTTTTTTGGGAACAGTACCGATCAGGAAGGCAGCTAGAGAGTTTATGGGGGCATTTTATCTATCTTAGGAGGAATTGGTTATATAGGTATTGCTGTAAATAGATTTCATCACAAAGGGAGTACATCATAACACTAGCAATGTTTCCCTCGAAATGTGCACAGTATTAATAATTTTCAAATAAATAGGTAGTTACAGCTCAGTCTAAATTGAATTGTATCTACCTTTTTTTATTTTGCTATTACATTGAAATTTTAATTAAAACTGCTTCATTTTATGATACGGTTCATCATAATGTATCAAAATGAGTTTTTAATTTTTCCTATTTGGTGAATAGAATATTATATTTGGTATTCCTATTCAACCTTGTGCCTAAAAATTACGTTGTATTTTTCATCATCTATTCTTTGATTAGCAGCAATTTGACTCATACATGCTATATTTCTCGTAACTTGATCATATGTTGTATTAGTTATCCTACCACCTCTAAAGTTAACCTTCGTATTTATATATAGTTATATAATCTTACGCAATTTTTTTTTGGAGATTTTCTCATACTCTACTGAATCCTCAATAGGATTCTCATCTGGTAAGATGACTTAAAAGTTACTACATTTTCGTCCAGTTTTGTAATCTATGTATTAATGGTCTGATGTTCCTGAATTGGAAACCTGTTTGCTCTTCACCTGCATTCTACGTTTTAGTATTATTAGTAGCAGGTGGTTTGTGCTATTCCTCTGGTACCATATTTTATATATTAGACGAGGATTTAAAATTCACATGCTTTATTGCATCTAGTTTTAGATTAATACACTACATAAGCAATAAGCAAAGGACCCATTCCCCAATTACCGAGCAGGAGTGGGTTCGAATTATTATTAACCTGCTCCGTTTGTTCAAGAAGGAATCCAACAATAAAGGCGGTTAATCCTGCTGGATTAACGAACCCGTTAGCCATCCATGAAGCGCAAAATCAGCGCTTCACCACAGAGAATGAAATTGGTTAGGATGTGTCAATACTGATACTGACCTTAATCCAGTCAACCAATCCATAGCAATGATTTGCAGCTCTCTCAATTTTTTTTAACACAGTATTGTCTTTTTTCGAG
>NZ_JBALOX010000132.1:0-10463 GCF_036965165.1 Bacillus sp. JJ1521
CTTTTAGGGGTAACCACCAATCTGAGCTTTTTTATTTCAATTTTAAGTTGATCTCTTCATCCAAATATGTTGTGCCCTGATACCCTTGGATTTGCAACCAGCCTGGAACAATTTCTTCATCCGAAACCTCATTATGAATCTCGATCAATATTTTCGTTTGGTAATGGCGTGGCTTATCATTCACGTCCATGTTTGGATAAAAGTTATATTCATCCATGTTATATTTTTTTCCGTTTCTGTCAACAAGAACTCCTTCAATATCCGTAATTCCCATTGACATTGCTGAAGTGTTATTTCGACCAAGTATATTAAAATGGATTGATTCGAATTTTCGTCCTTCATGCATCGGAGCTGTTATTTCAACTTTTGTAGGCATTCCAAGCTCCACCTTGTCGATTGAAATAGTACTGCCAAGATATTCAAAGGTTTGAGGAAACGGTTGATTTATATCAATATCCACTTGATAAGAATCACTGACATAATAAGAAAAGGAGCTAAAGTGGATGTTGAGTTCTTTAGAGTCTTCAAAATACAGAGAATCAAAACGTGTTAAGAAAGAATTCCCATCCCCAGTTTCGTAAAGTGGAACATTTCCGAAGAAAGGATCTGGTTTTACTGTTTTTGTCTCCGTTTCAATTTCTGCAATATTCATTTCATGTATAAATTTATTATTATTTCCCTGTTCTGTTGTATATTTTAGTACTGTTACAGTTGGGGCAAGGATGAGCTTCTTAAACTTGATTGGGATGCCATCGATCGTAGCTCTTTCAACTAAAGTATGCTCAATTGAAGCTTGTTTTTGAACAGGGATTTCAAAGTTCCAGGTCCCTCTAATAAATGTACTCTCATCATAAGGATCTAACCACTCTTCAACTGAAGAGCTTTTTTCAACCTCTTGTAACTTTGAAATATTAAGTTTTATTTTTTCGTTTTCCTTTTTAATGGGTAATAAGCTGATTGTTCCTTTTAACACATTTTCCCCACTTTTTACTGGTTGAACAGGTAATTGATTGATGGGATAGGATAGATTTTCTAAAATATCTTCCTGGTTTTCTATTGAAACACCATTCCAAAAATTTATGCCATAGTGTTTCTCCTGTTCAAGACTTTCAACCTCATAATATATTAGGGTTTGGTAGTCATCGGCAATTGCACTTTTAATGGTAACCTTTACGCCGTTGCTTTCCTGTACAAAATTTAAAGGCTCCCCTATTCCACTTTTTAAATAAGCAAGTAGCTGCTCATCCTCCTTGTCACGCCAGTCGAGCCAGGAGTAATACATATATGAAAATCCATTAGTCACATAACCAATTAAGAGAAGTAAAAAGAGTGAGGAAGCGATTCCAGCACTAATGATTGTACATTTCTTTTTCTTTTTTCTTTTTTCTTCCTCTATTTTCTCTAAGCTTGTGATTACTTGGTCCAAAAACTCTCCCGGAACTTCGATCGTTTCGGCACCTTCGATAAGAGAGTATATCGTATTCTGAAAGCTCGCTAGACTAGTTTGACAGATTTGACATGTATGTAAATGTATTTCAAATTCAATTTTTTCCGGTCGTTCTAATGATCGACTTAAATAATCAATAAATTTTTCCTGGTAATGACCTTCCTTAACGCTGCTTAAACTCTGGATTCCTTTATGAAGACGGTCCTTAACTGTATAAATTGAGATTTCAAGAATTTCGGAAACCTCAGTTTGTGAAAGCCCTAATACATAGGTTAAAGCGAGGACATCATCTAAACCTCCCTGACGTAACCTTTTTTTACATTCCTCTACGAAAAGAGAAATCACCCATTTTTCAAAGTCTGGATTCTTTTTTTGTTTTTGAATGTCGGCTTGAACTTTTAGCATGATATTGTAAAAAACATCTTGAATGTCTTCGGTATTTTTCATATATGTCCATGCAAGCTTGTATAGGCTATCTTTCCTTTGTTCAAACCAATTGATAATGGCTCCCATATCTTTTTCTCGTATCATTTTTATTAAAATGGGATCAGTTTCTGCAATGATCACAATGTATGTCTCTCCCCTTGGAAAACATTTCTTTCTTCAATATTCAACATTTCCTGCATGAATCCTTCTTTATATTCAAAAAAAGAACCCCTTTGTAAGGAGTTCTACATGACTTGCTTTTTTAACTGGCTCGTAAATAGATTGAAATAATATCCCTTCTGCTGTAATAGGGATTCATGGTTACCTTTTTCGACAATTTCTCCTTCATTCAATACGATGATTTGTTCGGCTCTTTCAATCGTATTCAAACGATGTGCAATGATAAAACTCGTCTTCCCCTTCATCAACCGTTGTAGTGCTTCTTGAATTTTCATTTCTGTGACCGTATCGATACTACTTGTTGCTTCATCAAGTATGAGAATAGATGGGTTTGCAAGGATTGCTCTCGCTATCGAAAGAAGCTGTCTTTGACCTTGGCTAATGCCACTACCATCCTGTTTTAAAATCATCTTGTATTGATCTGGTAGCTTCATGATGAATGAATGAGCATTTGCTAATTTTGCAGCTTCTATTACCTCTTCGTCAGACGCATCAAGTCTACCATAGCGAATATTGTCCATAATCGTTGCCTGAAATAAATACGTATCCTGGAGCACAAATCCCATATTTTGACGAAGACTTTCCCTTGTCATTGTTGACGTATTTTTCCCATCAATTAAAATCGCACCATAATCTGGTTCGTAAAATCGAGATAATAAATTAATAATCGTTGTTTTTCCGGCCCCAGTTGGACCGACAAAGGCTACAGATTGTCCAGCTTTTACAGCAAATGAAACATCTTTTATTGTGTTCCCTTCCTTTTCATAGGAAAAAGCAACATGTTCAAATTCTACGTCCCCATGAATTTTGTTTATTCTTTTCGCTTTGGTTTCATCTCTAGCCTCGACTTCTTCATCTAAAATCTCAAATACACGCTCTGCACCCGCAATGGCAGAGAGTAACGTATTAAATTGGTTTGCCAGGTCATTGAGCGGACGAGTAAACTGTCTTGAATATTCAGCAAAAATAACAATCGTTCCGATAGTGATATATCCATTCAATGCAAGTACTCCGCCAACCCCTGCAATAATTGCAAAACTTAAGTTATTTAATACGTTCATAAGCTTGGGTATAAAACCTGAATAAGCTTGTGCAAAATAGCCAGCTTTCTTAAGCTTTTCACTTTTTTCTAAGAATTCGTTTATCACAGTTTCTTCTTGTGAAAAAGTCTTAACAATTCTTTGACCCGAAATTGTTTCCTCTATATACCCATTTAGTGCTCCTAAATAACGCTGCTGCTCTTTAAATAACTTCCCTGTCCGTTTTGTGATCCATTTAATCCCGAAAAACATAATCGGGATAATAATCATCGTGATTAGAGTCAGCAACGGGCTTAACCAAAGCATAATCGCCACTGTTCCCACTAAGGTAAGTACGCTTGAAAAAATTTGAATAACAGATGAATTCAAGGTTGAGCTTACATTTTCAATATCATTTGTAATTCGGCTCATAAGTTCACCATGTTGCCGTTTATCAAAAAAGTAAATAGGCAAACGATGCAATTGTTCAAATAGCTCCGTCCTCATGGAAAATACCGTGTTTTGCGCAATGCCGACCATCCAATAGTTTTGATACCAAAGAGATAAGGAATGTAGAATAAAGACAATTCCTAACCAAAGTAAAAGAACGAGTATCCCCTTATGCTCCTTAGTCACAATATAGTTATCGATTCCCCTCCCTAAAAGAAAAGGACCAAGGAGACCAAGACCAGAGCTTGCAACGACCATCACAAATACGGCCATCAATAATTTATGATTGACTGCTAGATAGGACCAAATCCTTTTAACGGTACCTACTCTATCCTTAGCTCGTTGCGGTTTATCCCCATGACTCTGTTTTGCACGATTCATTCGCGTTGACATGGGATTGTCCCCCCTCTCCGAACTGAGTTTTATAGACCTTTTTATAAAGAGGCGAGGAATGTAATAGCTCTTCATGACTCCCAGTAGCAAGTAATTTTCCATCTTCCATCAATAAAATTGTATCGGTTGCCATTGCAGTGTATATTTTTGAAGTAATAATCAGTGTCGTACAGGTATAATTTTTTAATTCCGCAAGAAGTTTAGCTTCCGTTTTAAGGTCAAGTGCACTTGTACTATCATCAAGTAAAAGAATTTTGGGACTTCGTACAAGTGCTCTTGCAATTGAAATTCGTTGCTTTTGCCCACCTGATAGGTTCACACCCTTTTGCCCAATGACTGTATCGTATTGTAATGGAAGCTTTTCAATCGTTTCATGTATTTGAGCTCGTTTCGCTGCTTCTATGATCTCCTCCATCGTTGCATCCTGTTTGCCCCAGCGGATATTATCCTTTATCGTTCCAGTAAACAATAGCGCTTCCTGTGGAACATAACCGATTTGTTTTCGTAATTCGTCTAGCTTTCTGTCTCTAACATCAATTCCGTCAATCTGAACACTTCCTTTGTCAGCATCATATAGACGAGGAATCAATTGAAATAAGGATGTTTTACCAGAGCCTGTCGCACCAAGAATTGCAACAGTTTCACCAGGTTGTATCGCAAACGTAATATCCTGTATAACTGACGCATTCGTTGCAGGATACCGAAAATCAACATGTGAGAAAATGATGTTACCTTTTGCATGTTGGACAGTTTTTAGATTCGTCTTAGATTCGATTAAATCTACCTCCGTATCTAATACATCAACAAGACGATCTGATGATGCTTTTGCCCGTGAGAAATGCATGATAATCCAAGAAAATACACCGAGCGCGCCAGTAATCCGAGTTGTATAATTGATGACCGCAACGACTTCTCCAACTTTGACGTTTCCTGAACTTACATCAATGCTACCAAACCAAAGAATGGCAATGATACTTCCATTCATTAATAGTAAAAGCACTGGCATCGTTAATTCGATGAGACGAAGTGAAGTGATTGTACGGTCTTTTAAGCCTTCGTTGGCATGAAAGAATCGTTTTGTTTCATGTCCCCATCTTACAAATGCTTTTATTAATCTCATCCCAGAAAGGTTTTCACGCATTACGCCGTTCACGATATCTAATTTCTTCTGGACAGATTGGAACAGTCTTCTTGCTTTTGTCATGACAAAAATGAGAAACAAAATTAAAAATGGGGTCGTTACGATGAGCATCATAGCAAGCTTTACATCAACTAAAAGAGCCATGACCATCCCAAAAATGATCAGCATCGGTGCACGCAATGCGATTCTTAAGCTCATGAACACTGTGTTTTGTAGCTGTGTTACATCATTTGTCATTCTGGTTATCAATGAAGCTGTATCGAATTTTTGAAGATTGGCGAAAGAAAAGGATTGGATTTTTCCAAACAATTCTTTTCTTACATCAAAAGCAAAACTTTGGCTTGTGTGTGAAGCGAAAAAGGAATTCGCAATTCCAGAGATAAAAGCTAGAAGCGAGATTCCAACCATAATTCCGCCCCACTTCATAACCACAGTTAGATCATTTTGTAAAATACCATCGTCAATCACCTTTGCGATTAAAAGCGGTTGCAAAAGTTCTACCGCAAGTTCAACAAATGTTAAAACTAGTGCGACTGAAATGGCTAATCGATATGGTTTTAAATACGCTAGCATTCTAAACATATGAGGCCCCCAAAGTTATACATAACAATTCTTTCGATTTTCTAAATTATTTCTATAATACAATATAATTCACTATTAATATAGAAAAAAACACCAAAAAGCTAGAAGCTTTTGGCGTTTTGCTGATGTTGTAGATTATGAGAATATAATTTTTGACTAGCAAAAAAGCTAATGAATGTCGCGGCTATGACAGCAATTAACATGAATAAATTCAGATGATGCATTCCTCTAGCAACATCCACCTGACTTGTGATAAGCATCCCCATGATACTTGCTCCAAAGGTTGTACCAATGTTTCTTGCAAAGAAATGAAGACTTGTCGACATTCCTTTTTGATGAGCTTCTGCTAATTCCTGGGAGCCAATTGTTCCAATCGTAACCACAATTCCGAACGCAAAGCCTTGAATGGTTAAAATCACAAAGATATACCAGAAGCTTGTGTCTTTATTCATGAAAAATGCGAGAATCGCAGAAAGCACTAGCAGGCAATTTCCGAAAAAAATCGTATTCCGATAGCCATATTTTAGGATCAAATTCCCCGACGGAACAGATGCAAACATCCAGGCTGCACTCATTCCGAATAGAACGAGACCACTAACGATAATTGAAAAACCTTGTACCTCTTGCATAAATAAAGGAACATAGTTCTGAAACGCAAAAATGCTTAAGAAAATCAAGACACCATTAATATTCATCCATGAAATATTTTTATTTTTTAAAATCTCAATCGGAATAAAGCGTTTATCTGATTTCTTCTCAGTAAAAATAAATGCGGCTAGGAAGATTATGCCTAATAAATTATAGATTACAAGATTTTCCGTCGTAATCGTGTTCATTAAAAATGCAAGCATACTTCCTGTGAAAAGAAAGGCACTGAGATAATTTAGTGGTGTATTATCCTTCGTAATGTTTTCTTTATAGGGGATTAAACATAAAAGAACAATAATCCCGATTGGAATATTGATAAAGAAAATCCAGCGCCATGACATTGTTTCAACGAAAAATCCACCTATTAGCGGTGCAATGACTGCGGAAACTCCCCACATAGCTGAAAAGAATCCCTGGATTTTCCCGCGCTTTTCGATTGAGTAAAGGTCGCCAGCAATGATCATCGTTAATGGTGTAACTCCACCAGCACCAAGCCCTTGAATACCGCGGTATACGATTAATTCCACCATCGAATCGGCTAATCCGCATAGTAATGATCCAATCGTAAAGAGAATAATAGAGATGCTAAATATCTTTTTTCTACCATAAATATCAGCAAGTTTCCCGAATATTGGTAAGGAAACAGTAGAAAATAAAATATATATGGCAAACATCCATCCATAAAACTTATAACCGCCAAGTGTATCCGCTATTGTTGGTGCCGTAGTCTGAAGAATTGTCGTATCCATAGCACTAATAAGCATTGCAAGCACAATACTTACTAAAACAAATGGTTTAGATTTCATTTTGTCTTCCCCTTTAATTCTAGAATTACTCTATTATACTACAGACAGTCGAAAAGAAAAGATGTGCGTTCTATAGACAAACACATGTCACCAAAAGAAAAATGAGGTAATTTAATGATCCGCGTTATTGCAATTACAAATGATAATGAACGTCTAACAGATGTCCACATTTCAGAAATAAGAAATATTGACTGTAAATGGTATTGGATTGATTTTAATCGACCAAAAACAGCAGAGGTTGAGGAATTATCACAAACCTTGCATTTCCATCCATTAGCTATAGAAGATTGTATCCATGTCTTACAACGACCAAAATTAGATTTTTATGAAAAAAATACATTCTTCGTTTCTCACAGTCTTCATCAAGAAACATTGGAAAAAGAAGAAATTAATATATTTTTAGGTGATGGGTATATTGTGACCTTTCATTTAAAGGAGTCAAGTGAAATTAATGATGTATGGAATCGATTAATGGTAACCGAAACGATTGAACAATGGGATCCTTCACTAGTGTTATATCACATCATTGATAAACTGGTTGATAATTATTTCCCGATTGTTTACCACCTCGAGGATACGTTAAATGAAATCGAAGACAATTCGAATGAAAAATCGATGGAAGAACTCCTTGATGAGCTTTTTGAAACACGACATAATTTGCTTGCTTTACGGCACACCGTAATACCCATGCGTGATTTGGTATATCGGATTATCAATTCGCATCGACTTGATTTGTTACAGCATCGGATTGAATATTTTCATGACATCCATGATCACCTATTAAGACTGACTGAAAAAATTGATGCGAGCCGTGAGTTGACAGCTGATATTCGTGATAGTTATTTATCTTTGAACTCTCACCAAACAAATAAAGTGATGCGGATTCTAACCGTCATCACGACCATCTTCATGCCACTCACCTTCATTGCCGGCATTTACGGCATGAACTTCGCACATATGCCTGAACTGACTTATAAATATGGGTATTTTGTGATTCAAGCCATTATGATTTTAATTGGTATTGGCATGTTTCTGTGGTTTAAGCAAAAGGGTTGGTTTCGGTGAAGATTAGTTTCTAATTGATTAAATACAGCGAGCCGCCCCAAACATTTGGGACGGCTCAATGAATTTTTTATTATTTATTTTTTTTCCCATTATTAGATTTCACTTTGTCGTACGAAAGTCCAAATCCATACTTGTATTCGACACCTGCTTTTGTCTTATAAGTGAAATGTTTGTATTCTTCAGGTGCGAAGCTTGGAACATCCCCAACTTCTCGTTCTAACGCTTTTTCATCAGCTGGAATAGCAAATGGAAGTTTACCTACAGGGTTGAATTTTCCAGTAATTACATCAAATACCGCTTCTTGTTGTGTACCAAAAGTACCGATAAATGCTGCTGCTTTTGGTTCTAGCTTATTAATCAGCCATTGGTTTGTAAAGTTTACAGCTGTGATAGTTGGAACTGCTTTTTGGATTTCAACAATTCGATCTACGTCAGTTACTCCCGTTTCTGGACCAACTGAAATACGAGGATTATTATCCCAGTTCGATTGTGTTGGTTTCACATATACATAAGCATGTGTTGCTTTTTTAACACTATCAACTAATTCGATATTCGGGTATTTTTCTTTAAGTGTTTTCTTTAAGTCCACTGTAAATCCAGCGGATTGTTTTATAGATTCCTCAATAACGTATTGTTCTGGATTAGCTTGACCTCTCGGTGCAGCAACTCCTACAAATCCTTCCACATAAAGCTTAACTTTTTCTAACTTTTCTTCTGTTAACGGTAATAGATTTTCACCCTTAACTTTATCATTTCGCATTAGAACAACAGACTTTTGGTGTGCTTCATATGCTAATGCTCTGTGTTCTTCATCGTTTGCTAGAGCAATAGCTTCATTAGGATTTACATATGGATCCTCAAATAAACCTAATGTCATCATTTCAGTTAGTGTATAAGTAATGGATTGATCAACTTTTGATTCATCTAATAGACCTTTTTGAACTGCCTCAATGACTAACTCTGGCGTTGCACCACCTGAAATAATGTTAGTTCCTGCATTGATCGCTTTTGCAACTTTTTCTACTGCCGTTTTATCCATATAACCCCATGCACTACCTGCAACAGCACCTGAGTCAGAGTTAATATATCCTTGGAAACCAAGACCTTCTCGTAAGTACTTGATAATTCCTTCATTTAAGGTCATTCCAACTTCTTCAAATTGCTCATTTTCACTATATGGTGGCAACCCTTGATCAGCACTATCATTACTTGGATATGCATAATATGGCATTACAGATGCTACACCAGCTTCGATTGCTCGTTGGAACGGAGGAATGTGATACTTTTCCATGCTTCCTTCTGTTGGATATATATTAAAGCTACCGTTCTCAAAGTGAGGATCTTGTCCATCATCACGAGCTCCACCGCCAGGGAAGTGTTTAACTGTGATGGCTACACCATTTGAGTCAAGTTTTTCACCTTGGAATCCTTTCACGATTTCATAGTTCATATCTCCAACTAATTTTGGATCTTCACCGAATGTCTCCTCAATTCTTGCCCAAAGTGGATCTGTTGCTACGTCAGCCATATATCCGTAAACCTTACGTATACCAGCAGATCGCCATTCTTGGCGGGCAATATCTGCAAATTCACCAACAGCTTCTACATCCCTCGCTGCTGCTAATCCTAATGTTCCAGGCCAGAATGTATGTTGATCCTGAACGTTCGTAATATTTGTATAATCTGTAGATTGTGAGTTTCTAGGATTTGAAGTAATTACAACCGGAATCCCTAATTCCAGTCCTTCTGCTAATTGTTGCATTTGGTTATTATAATTGGCAATATCGCCTAAGTTTTGTGATAGACGGTAAATAACATGACGTAATTTTTTATCAGTTACAATTTTACTATTTTCAGGTGTTACAAATTTCCCATCAGCAGGATCAGCTACTGGAGTGTGTGTATTGATATACAATAATCCAGCTTTTTGCTCAAGGCTCATCTTACTAACCAAATCAGCCACACGTTCTGAAACTGGCTTTCTCCAGTCTTCATAAACGTCTAAACTTCTACTGCCATTTGCATCTCTAAAATACTTGTCGCCAATTTCAAGAATTCTATCTTGAGTGGCTACCTCAATTTCTGGTTGACCGTCAGCTTTTGCAACTTTATAAGTTGTGATTGCTCCTCGACCAGTATACGGAGTAGCTTCCCCTTCTTCACCTGTGTACCCCTGCTCATCTGCAAACCCAATAGTCGGAGCTACAAGTGAGAGTGCAAGTGTACTTACTAACAGTTTTTTTCTTAGCTTTGAAGCTTTTCTGATTTGTTTTGATACGGATGCCATTTTCATTCCTCCCTTTGAT
>NZ_JBALOX010000132.1:10520-10863 GCF_036965165.1 Bacillus sp. JJ1521
AATAAATACTAACGCCCCAGAAATTTTAGGGGAAAAGTATTAACTCTCAATTTCAAATTGCCGTTTAATAGAATTTGTTAAAAAAGAAGAAGCGTATATATTTGTTATCGTTTTCAGAATGCGCTTACATATTAGTTGAAAAAATTTTAATTAGTTAGACTACTAAACAAATGAACTACTAATATACTACCATTTTAATATATGATTCATCATGAGGCTGAATTACTAATTTATAATGAGTAAATTGGTGGTGATTTATATCTAAAGAAATAGGAAAATATAGTTCTTTAGACCAAAGATTTCCAAGGTACTTTTATATTTTTCATTTAAGCTGTCTGAAAAT
>NZ_JBALOX010000133.1:0-244 GCF_036965165.1 Bacillus sp. JJ1521
TAATAGTATAGTAAAAATGAATAATAACTTCATGTGAACAAACGAAAGGGGATTCGAAAGTGAAAATAGGAATTGGATGCGATAACAATGCTTTTGATTTAAAAGAAATAGTAAAAAGCTATGTCGAGGAATTAGGTCATGAGGTAGAAGATTATGGCTGCTTTTCAAAGGATGCGGTAGATTATCCAGATGTTGCATTTAAGGTAGCGGCAGGTGTAAGCAACGGAGAAGTAACGCGTGGAAT
>NZ_JBALOX010000133.1:264-21340 GCF_036965165.1 Bacillus sp. JJ1521
AATTGGAATGAGTATTGCGGCGAATAAATATCCAGGGATTCGTGCTGCACTTACGCATGATGTATATTCGGCTGAACGAGCTCAATTAAGTAATGATGCGCAAATTATTACAATTGGTTCACAAATTATCGGGCCAGAAGCGACAAAAAAAGTCGTTGGAGCATACCTAAATTCGCATTGGGCGGGTGGGTCCCAACGAAAAGTCGATAAAATTGTTGATAAAGAGAAGCAATATTTTACCGAAATTAGTAAAGAAATTTCCTCTAATTCTTGCAGTTAATACTTTAATGAAAAATTGGGCGTAAATTTTTGTTTAGGAGTGTTCTCCAATGAATCAATTAATCTATGATTTTTTACGTGTTACAGAATCTGCTGCAATTTCTTCATTGGCTTGGGTTGGAAGCGGAAACAAAATAGAAGCAGACAGAGCTGCAACGAATTCCATGAGGGCTATGCTCAACGAACTTGAAATGGATGGAGTTGTGGTAATTGGTGAAGGGGAAATCGATGAAGCGCCAATGCTCTACATTGGAGAAAAGGTAGGAACTGGTGCAGGGAAAAAGGTTGATATCGCTGTAGATCCGATCGATGGAACAAACTCCACATCAAAAGGTCAAAATGATGCCATTGCCGTTATTGCTGCCGCTCCAAAGGGCACCTTACTACATGCACCTGATATGTATATGGAAAAAATCGCCACAGGGCCAAAGGCAGCAGGAAAAATTAATATTGACTTACCTATTGCGGATAATTTGTATGCGGTTGCAAATGCGTCTGAAAAAGAGGTACATGAGTTAAGTGTCATCATCCAGGACCGTGACAGACACAAAGATTGGATTGATACTGTACGTAGCTTAGGGGCAAAAACATATTTATTTGAAGATGGAGATGTAATACCAGCGATTTCGACTTGTATCGATGCATCACAGATTGATTTGTTTATCGGGATTGGCGGGGCTCCTGAAGGTGTGTTAGCAGCGGTTGGGATAAAAAGCTTAGGCGGAGACATGCAAGCACGACTTCTTCCTAGAACGAACGAGGAAATTGAAAGATGCAAGGACATGGGAATTGATGATGTAAATAAAGCATTAACACTTGACCAACTAGTGACAAACAATGATTGCGCATTTGTCGCAACTGGTATTACAAGCAATATGCTTCTAAATGGGATCAAACGAGATCGAAACAAATTCACAACCCATTCAATCATGATTAATGGAAATGACCGGAATTTGCGTTTTACTAAAACAGTACACATTGTCAACGAGGATTTAGTACCGTCTAATTCATAATTTCTTTTGTAAAGGAGGAAACAAAATGGTAAGCACAGTTTCAGTTGACCAATTATCCGTAAATGCCATACGAACGCTATCCATCGATATGATTGAAAAAGCAAACTCTGGCCACCCCGGATTACCGATGGGGGCAGCGCCAATGGCGTATGTACTTTGGACAGACTTTTTAAAGCATAATCCTAAAAATTCAAAATGGTTTGATCGTGACCGCTTTATATTATCTGCAGGTCATGGGTCCGCGCTTGTTTACAGTCTTCTGCATCTCTCAGGTTACAATGTAGCGATTGATGATTTGAAAAACTTCCGTCAATTTGGTTCGAAAACACCTGGACATCCTGAAGTACATCATACAGACGGTGTGGAAGCAACAACAGGTCCACTTGGCCAAGGCATAGCTATGTCAGTCGGCATGGCGATGGCAGAGCGCTTTTTAGCTGAAAAATACAACAAAGAAAATCTATCAATCATCGACCATTATACATATGCACTTGTTGGTGATGGAGACTTAATGGAGGGAATCTCTCATGAAGCAGCATCATTAGCAGGACATTTAAAACTAGGAAAATTAGTTGTGTTATACGATTCCAATGACATTTCGTTGGATGGGGATTTAGACCGGTCCTTTTCTGATAACACAGCAAATCGATTTAAAGCCTATGGCTGGCAAGTTTTACGAGTTGAAGATGGCAATGATTTAGATGAGATTCGGAATGCAATTAAGGAAGGGAAAACAAATACAAATCAACCCACTTTAATAGAGATCAAAACAGTGATTGGCTTTGGTTCACCAAATAAAGCTGGTTCCTCTGATGCACATGGTGCTCCGCTTGGTAAGGAAGAAATTCAATTAGTAAAAAAAGCTTATAATTGGGAGTATGAGGAATTTGAAGTTCCAACAGAAGTATATAATGATTTTGCAGATAAGATTAAGCAACCAGGCATAGCAGCTGAAGAAAAATGGAATGAATTGTTTAGTACATATAAAGATGAACATCCAGAAGCTTCGGCGGAGCTTGAAGCGGCTATCAAAGGAGAACTTCCCAAGGGATGGGAGCAAATCCTTCCAGAATTCACACCAGGAGTTGATACAATTGCAACTCGAGCATCCTCAGGAAAAGTATTAAACGGAATTGCTAAGGCTGTGCCATATTTTATTGGCGGAAGTGCTGACTTAGCTGGTTCTAATAAAACAACCATAACTAGTGAAGATGATTTTACTCCAAGTAACTTTGCTGGAAGAAATATTTGGTTTGGTGTCCGTGAATTTGCGATGGGAGCGGCTTTGAATGGAATGGCGCTGCACGGTGGGGTTAAAGTATTCGGAGGAACATTCTTCGTATTCAGCGACTATTTAAAACCTGCTATCCGTTTATCCGCATTAATGAATACGCCTGTCACCTATGTATTTACACATGATTCGATAGCGGTAGGTGAGGATGGTCCAACACATGAACCGGTTGAACAACTTGCAGGTATACGTTCGATACCAAACCTTTCAGTAATCCGACCGGCAGATGGTAATGAAGTACAAGCAGCATGGCGCCTTGCTATCGAGAGTACAAATCAGCCAACCGCACTCGTGTTAACAAGACAAAATCTTCCGACTCTTGAAGGAACAAAAGAAAATGCGTATGAAGGTGTCAAAGCTGGTGCTTATGTCGTAAGCAAAGGGGAAAATGAAGTACCTGATGCGTTAATTATTGCCACCGGATCCGAGGTGCAGCTTGCTGTTCATGCCCAAGCGGAATTAAAATCAAAGGGTATCGATGTTAATGTTGTCAGCATACCTTCCTGGGATCGCTTTGAAAGACAGGATAAAACATATAAAGCTAGCATATTACCTGAAAATGTGAAGGCAAGGGTCGCGATTGAAATGGCTTCCTCTCTAGGGTGGCACAAATATGTTGGAGATAAAGGAACTGTTATTTCTATTGACACATTTGGTGCATCTGGAGACGGAAATAAACTAATCGAAGAATATGGATTTACGGTTGAAAATGTAGTCAAACAAGTCGAGAAGCTTGTGAGAGTATAAATAATAGTGGAGTCAGCAAATGATGCTGGCTTCTTTTTTTATCTTGTCAACCCAGTGAATGAGAATAGGTACACTTGTAAAATCTAATACTACGTAAACACAAATTTATTTTATGGGGGTATTAAATATGAAGAAATCACTCATTCTTTTTTCATTTATATTTGCCATTGCTACGATCCTAGCAGGATGCGGTGGAACAGATCAAGATAACAATGCGGGTAACGAGGAAAACAACGGCACGGAACAAACAGGCTCTTTATTTGATGAAATCAAGGATAAGGGTGTTTTAACTGTCGGAACAGAAGGTACGTATGCACCCTATACATTCCATAATGCAGAGGATAAATTAACAGGCTATGACGTGGAAGTGATAAGAGAGGTTGCAAAACGTATGGACCTTGAAGTGGAATTCATGGAAACCCAATGGGACTCTATGTTTGCGGGACTCAACTCAAAGCGATTTGATTTAATTGCAAACCAAGTGGGGATAAATGAGGACCGCCTAGCCAATTATGAATTCTCGGAACCATATACATATTCCTCGGCTGTACTAGTCGTGGCAAAGGATAATAGTGATATTAAAACATTTGCAGACTTAAAAGGTAAAAAAGCAGCGCAATCCTTGACAAGTAATTATGGTGCGATCGCTCAAGAAAATGGTGCTGAGATCGTTGGCGTAGAGGGGCTAGCGCAGTCGATTGAATTAATCAAGCAAGGACGTGCAGAAGCTACCGTTAATGATAAGCTCGCTGTGCTTGATTATATAAAATCACAGGGTGATGAGAGTATAAAAATTGCAGTTAGTTCAGATGACGTATCAGAGATGGCGTTTACTTTTAATAAAGGGAATGAAGATTTGGTAAAGGCTGTTAATGAACAATTGGCTACAATGAGGGATGATGGGACTTTAGCAAAAATCTCTCAGGAATGGTTTGGTGAAGATGTTTCTACAAAATAGCCTACTTTTAACGATTACTGCAAATATGGAGGGATGGGAGTTATTTATGAACTCCCTTCCTTCCATGATTTCAGGTGCGATTCAATATACAATTCCACTCACACTTATTTCTTTTATCGGGGGTCTTATTCTTGCGTTGCTAACCGCGATGATGAGATTGTCAAAATCAAGACTCGCCCAAGTCCCTGCAATTATCTATGTTTCTGCGATACGCGGAACACCATTGCTTGTGCAATTATTTATTATTTTCTACGGCTTACCCAATCTCGGGGTGAATATTGACCCTTTCCCTAGTGCGGCGATTGCATTCGTTTTAAATGTTGGCGCCTATGCATCTGAAATCATTCGTGCGTCTATTTTATCGATTCCAAAGGGGCAATGGGAAGCCTCTTTTACCATTGGGATGACGAGATGGACGGCGCTAAGGCGAATCATTCTTCCACAAGCGGCAAGGGTCTCTGTACCTCCGTTATCCAATTCATTTATTAGTCTTGTAAAAGACACATCCCTTGCTTCACTAGTTTTAGTCGCTGAGTTATTCCGGAAGGCACAGGAGATCGCAGCAAGAACATACGATTTCCTCCTACTATATGTAGAAGCAGCTTTAATCTATTGGGTAATCTGCTTCTTTTTATCTCTTGTTCAGGCAGCATTGGAACGAAAACTAAATCGATATGTGGCAAGGTAAAGAGGTGAGGGTATGTTTTTATCAGTTAAAGGCTTGGCGAAATCATTTGGTGAAAATGAAGTGTTAAAAAATATCGATATCGATGTTGGAAAAGGGGAAGTCGTCTCCATTATTGGCCCATCTGGTTCTGGAAAAACAACAATGCTCCGCTGTTTTAATGGATTGGAACAACCGGATAAAGGGCTCTTTCGATTTGAAGATGGTTTTTCACTTAATTTTGCCGAAAAAATAAGGAAACAGGACGCAATCCGGTTAAGCAGAAAATCGGGGATGGTTTTTCAATCCTACAACCTTTTTCCTCATAAAACGGCCCTTCAAAACGTAATGGAGGGACCAGTGATTGTTCAAAAACGAAATAAATCTGAAGCTAGAAAAGAAGCAGAGGAACTACTAAAAAAAGTTGGGTTAACGGAAAAAATGGATTTATATCCTCACCAACTTTCAGGTGGACAGCAACAGCGGGTTGGGATTGCAAGAGCATTAGCGCTGAAACCGGAATTGCTCTTATTCGATGAACCTACCTCTGCATTAGACCCAGAGCTAATTGGAGAAGTTTTAAAGGTGATGAAAGACTTAGCCAACGAAAACTGGACAATGATCATGGTGACTCATGAAATCCAATTTGCAGGTGAAGTCTCAAATAAGGTCTTGTTTATGGACGGAGGGTATATCGTCGAGCAAGGAAATCCAGATGAAGTACTGAAAAATCCGAAGGAAGAGCGGACGAAACGATTTTTACAAAGAATTCTGAACCCAACATAAGAATGCATGTATAAAGTCTATCCGATATTGGGAAATTAACAATGTAATGCTGTTCTTAACTACATAGGTGGTGTTAAGTATGGGCTTTTTAGACAAATTGTTTGGAAAAAATACTGCAACGGAGGAAACAAAAATGGCTGATGAAAAATTAAACATTGGGATTATTTTAGGAAGTACACGTGAAGGACGCGTTAGTCCACAGGTTGGTGAATGGGTAAAAGGGTATGGAGACAAGAAAGGGAATGCAAATTACGAAATCGTAGATATTAAAGATTACGATTTACCGTTTCTAGGTACAGGGGATGCACCTGGAATCGCTAAATGGAATGAGAAATTAGCAAGTCTCGATGGATTTATATTTGTTGTAGCAGAATACAATCACAGTATAACAGGAGCATTAAAGAATGCGATGGATTTAGCACGTGAGGCTTGGTACAACAAATCAGCGGGGATCGTTAGTTACGGTTCAACTGGTGGTGCCCGTGCAGCGGAACATCTCCGTGGAATCTGTGGTGAATTAAACATCGCTGATGTTCGCACCCATCCAACGCTATCATTATTCCTAGACTTTGAAAATGGCTCTAATTTTAAACCACAAAATATCCACGATGATAATATGAACATGCTGTTGGAACAAGTTGTGACTTGGGGTAAGGCTTTGAAGACAGTGAGATAAAAGATGAAAAACAACGTCTACTAGGCGTTGTTTTTTTATTGTAAACCTACCAAACCTTTCCCATCCCTCCTCAAAAATCTACCCAGAACCCAAAAAATCTTGTTACAATACAAATAGATAGGGTACATTAAGTACTTCCAAAAAAGGGGCATGTCTATGTTCGAACTTTTAATTACAATGTTAGAGCGGTTAGGTATTATTGTTGCAATCGCTTTTATTTTAACGAGATTGACACTTTTCAGAGGGATGATGTACCAGGATGAGCTGAATCGGTGGCAGAAGCTTGTGGCGATTGTCTTCTTTGGTGGCTTCGGCATAATTGGTACTTATACAGGTTTGAGTCTTAACACAGAGAGCTTGCAATTTGATCGGTGGGCAGCGACATTAACTTCTGATGAGGCTTTGGCGAATTCACGGGTAATCGGTGTGGTACTTGCGGGTCTTCTGGGGGGATACAAGGTCGGTTTAGGTGCGGGGCTTATTGCAGGAATTCATCGTTTTACCTTAGGTGGATTTACCGCTTTTTCGTGTGGATTCGCATCCATTATCGCAGGCTTTGTTTCGGGATATTTTTACAAGAAAAACAAGCATGTTAAGCTAAGCACGGCTTTTATCATTGGTGCTTCAGCGGAAACCTTGCAGATGATTTTAATTTTACTTTTTTCACGTCCATTTGAGAAAGCGCTGGCATTAGTTCAATTTATTGGGATTCCGATGATCGTGTCCAATGGACTTGGATGTGCCTTATTTCTTATGATAATTAAAAGTGTTATTAATGAGGGAGAAAGAGTGGGGGCTGTGCAAGCTCAAAAAACGTTGAGAATTGCCGATAAAACTCTCGCTTATTTACGGCATGGATTAAATCGAGAAACTGCTCATGAAGTTTGCCATATTATCCAAGACGAGATCCAAGCGACAGCAGTTTCCTTGACAAATACAAACGAAATTTTGGCGCATGTGGGGCTCGGCCATGACCATCATCGTGCACATATGCCAATCCAAACTCAAATCACTCTTGATGTTATACAAAACGGAAAAATTATCATCGCCAACAAAAGGATGATCCAATGCCGTGATGAGGATTGTCCGCTTGGTGCAGCTGTAATTGCTCCATTAAAAAGAAGAGATGAAACGATTGGGGCTCTAAAATTTTATTTTCGTTCTGAAAAGGAAATAACCCCTGTTGTTACAGAGCTTATTTCAGGTTTAAGTTCTCTTTTAAGTAATCAGCTTGAAATTGCGGAGGCAGATAAGGCGTTTCAGCTTGCTAAGGAAGCAGAAATAAAAGTGCTACAGGCTCAAATCAGCCCTCACTTTCTTTTTAATACGCTTAATACGATTCTTTCATTAGTGAGAAGGGATCCAACAAAAGCGAGAAGGCTACTCGTTTCTCTGTCACATTTCTTGCGTCAAAACCTATCTGTAACAACACAAAATGTAACAACCCTGGAACAGGAGCTTAAACAAGTGAAAGCCTATTTAGAAATTGAAGGCACAAGGTTTGTAGATAGGTTAAAAGTTTTTTATAACATTGAAGAGAGTGCACTCTATCATTGTATTCCGCCTCTCACCCTCCAACCAATTGTTGAAAATGCGATCAAGCACGGTATGAAGGACCAGGATGGAAATTCCCATGTAATCATTTCAATTCATAAAGGAAAAGATTGCGTTCATATCAAGGTAGAGGACAATGGAGCTGGAATGAACGAAGAACGTGCTAAGCAAATTTGCGTTACCCCAATAAAATCTGAAAAAGGTAGCGGTGTCGCACTATATAATGTCAATCGCAGGCTTACGATGCATTTTGGTGATAAATCAGCATTAGCAATTAAAAGTGAAGTAAATAAAGGAACAGAAATTGCTTTTACAATCCCAATATCGGAGGTGGTCTAAATGGAATCAAAAATCAAAGCACTTGTCGTCGATGACGAGCTATATAGTCGTGATGAGCTGACACATCTATTAGTGTCGTATCCATCTATTGAAATAGTTGGAGAAGGAGATTCGGGAGAGGAAGCGATCTTAAAAGCAATCCAACTTCAGCCTGATGTTGTTTTTTTAGATATAGAAATGCCTAAGGTTAACGGAATGAATACTGCAAAGGCATTATTGGAATTAAAAAAGCCACCACTGATTGTGTTTGCGACAGCATTCCCAGACTTTGCAGTGGAAGCATTTAGGTATAATGCAATTGATTATTTGCTCAAACCTTTTGATGAAGAACAATTAGAGGAAACCGTAAAGCGGATTGAAGAGCGTTTTGAAGCAACTAAAGAGATATCATTTGATGAGGAGCAAATTCAAAAGCAGTTAAAACAGGGAAATGTAATCAAAAAAACAAGTACAGTTGAACTAGAACAACAATCTACTCTTAAAAAAGATAGCAATGATAAAACTGCACTTACGGTCGATGAAAAGATTGTACTAGTAAAAAATGGGGACATCATATACTTAGAATCCAGTGAAGGGAAATGTACAGTTGTAACTCATGATCATATCTATAAAGTGAGTAACACCCTTATTGGTTTGGAGAAACGAATTGATTCCACTAAATTTCTGCGAGTTCATCGTAGCTATATTGTGAACGTAGATCATATTATCGAAATTGAACCTTGGTTTAATTCTACTTATAACCTTTTCATGAATGGAGGATCCAAAATACCGGTTAGCCGGACTTATGTCAAAGATTTAAGACAATTACTTCAATTCTAATTCTTTGCATTTCAAATGTCATATTGCATCTCACCCTTCTTTTTTTGCGAGTTATTTTAAAAAAAGGAAAATCTTTTTTTCATGTTGTACTATAACTTTTAACACCGAAAAAGAGGGGGAAAAGGAATTATGAATGCGATTACAATAGTGATTGGTGCAATCTGTATTCTAATGATAGCCTATCGCTTGTATGGAACTTTCATGGCAGCGAAGGTATTAAAGCTAGATGATTCGAAGGAAACACCTGCACAAAAATTAGAGGATGGTCAGGATTATGTACCCACCAATAAATGGGTTGTCTTTGGTCACCATTTTGCGGCGATTGCTGCGGCGGGACCGTTAGTTGGACCAATTTTAGCTGCTCAGTTTGGGTATTTGCCAAGTTTACTTTGGCTTTTAATCGGTGCCGTAATTGGAGGAGCAGTGCATGATATCGTTGTTCTTTTTGCATCAATGCGCCGTGAAGGAAAGTCCTTATCCGAGGTTGCAAAAGAAGAACTAGGTCCTGTAGCAGGCTTTTGTGCAGGATTAGCGATGCTCTTCATTATTACGATAACAATGGCAGGTTTGTCACTTGTTGTATTAGGAGCTCTTGAACGAAATCCATGGGGAACTTTTGCAGTAGGTATCACTATCCCAATTGCAATGGCGGTTGGATTATACCATAAGAAAACGGGGAACCTTAAGCTTGCAACGACAGTTGGTTTTCTATTAATTGTGCTTGCCATTGTACTTGGACCAAATATTCAAGGTACATGGTTAGGAGATCTCTTAACACTTGAAAAAAGTACATTAGCTATTATTCTACCATTATATGCATTTTTTGCAGCTGCTTTACCAGTGTGGCTATTACTTGCACCACGTGATTATTTAAGTACATTTATGAAGATTGGTGTTTTTGCTGCTTTAATTATTGGTGTGTTTATTGTAAACCCAACAGTCCAATTCCCTGCAGTCACTGAATTCATTAATGGTGGCGGTCCAGTTGTAGCAGGTCCAGTATGGCCGTTTATCTCGATAACAATTGCATGTGGAGCTATTTCAGGATTCCACGCTTTCGTTGGTTCAGGGACTACACCAAAAATGGTGAATCGTTGGAAAGATATTAAAGGTGTTGCTTTTGGAGCGATGCTTGTAGAATGTTTAGTAGCTATTATGGCGTTAATCGCAGCAGTATCTTTACAACCTGGTGACTATTTTGCTATCAACTCGACACCAGAGAAATTTGCAGCACTAGGTATGGAAACAGTTCACTTAGCGGAGCTTAGTGAAGAAATTGGAATGGATCTTGAGGGAAGAACAGGTGGAGCTGTAACTCTAGCTGTAGGTATGACATACATTTTTACAAAAGTTCCATTCTTTGAAACTTTAGCTTCTTATTTCTATCAATTTGTTATTCTATTTGAAGCCGTCTTTATTTTAACGGCAATTGATTCAGGAACACGTGTTGCACGTTATTTAATTCAAGATTTCTTCGGAAACTTTATTAAACCATTGAAGCGTACAGATTCAATCGGGGCAAACATTGTTGCAAGTGCTTTAGCATGTTTTGTATGGGGATATTTACTATACTCAGGAGATATAAGTTCCGTATGGGCCTTGTTTGGGGTATCTAACCAATTAATGGCCTCAATTGGACTGATTGTAGGTGCGACCGTAATCCTGAAAATTGCTGATAAACGCTGGTACATGCTTACATGTCTAGTACCACTTGCATATCTTTATGTCACAGTGAATGTTGCTGGCTACTGGATGGTAACCAATGTATACCTTAACCCAGAAAATGCGGGCCACAATGTGTTAAATGGAATTTTATCCATTGTTATGTTAATCCTCGGATTTGTAATTCTGGTAACATCTATTGCTAAATGGATGAAGCTTTGGAAAATACCACAACATATTTTAGTTGAGCAATCAGCAAAAGAAGTAGCGTAAAAAGAGGAACGCCCATTCTGAAATCAGAATGGGTGTTTTTTATGGAAAGGATTATTGAAGTTTTGCAGAGATTGATTTTAAAAAGCTAAAACCTGATAAAGACAGAGTAAGAGTTTTCTCTCGGTTGATGCCTTTTTGAATATAGATGTCTAGGTTATCCTTACTCAATTTATGAAAAGAGCCAGTATTTTTCGGTTTTCCTGGTACGGCTATAAGGTCCTGAACACCAGGTGCACAGCAAGCATTCACTTCAATTGTTTTAACTGTTAATTTATTCCCTTTTGAGGCAATCCACTGCTTTGATGCATCATCTAGTTCTACAACCATCTCTATTCACCATCCTTGCTATCATCATGGACTAATTTTTCGAAAGTTTCAACTGTAGAAAGTTGAATCTGATGATTATTTTATCCTTTTATATTTTCACAAAAAGTTCATGTTCATTTAATTTCACTTCCCTCGAAAACTTTAGTAGTATTAGGTTAATAAAGGCCATATTTCTGCACAAAATATCAGAAGGACAACAGGGAGGTTCATATACATATGGAAATGACAATAAGCGCTGCAGCTTTAAAATGGTTTAAAGAAGACATAAGTGTAAAAAAAGGGGACACCGTTCGATTCTATCCGATGTTTTACGGAACTAGTCCCGTACAAGAAAAGTATTCACTTGGATTTTCTACACATGATGAACCGATCCAAATTCACACAAGTCAAAAAGTCGATGATATTGAGTTCTATGTTGAAGAGGATGACCTTTGGTTTTTTAACGGTCATAATCTGATCGTCGACTATAATTCAGATAAAGACGAATTGGAATATCAATATCCAAAACCGTAGGCTCACTTTTAGGTGAGTCTTTCTTTATTTTAAGATGTGATTCGCATCACGAACCTTTTCCTAAAACTATGTTAATTTCATCATAGTAGGTGTTTTCACATAGTTGAAAGGAGAAATTAGTGTGAGTGAACTTATTAATAACCGAGAACAAAATAAAATCAGTGATATAGAAAGAGAAGCCATCATAAAACAAAGCTTTAAGGATTTACATAATGGGAAATCAGTAGAGGAGATTAAATCCCATTTAGCAAATAAGGTTGGTTATATTACGATAGGAGAAATCTCCAGACTACAGCATGTATTGGTGGAAGAAGAGAACATCCCAGCAAGTGACGTAACAGAAATTTGTTTACAGCATCGGGAGATTTTTAAGGATCTAATAGAAGAAACCTTGTCTACTCATCCAGAAGAGCAACCCGGGCACCCAGTGCATACGTTTAAGCTTGAAAATAGAGAATTAGAAAAGCTAGTAAACGATAAAATTAAGCCGCATTTGGAGCAATTTGAACAGGATGATCATGATGAACATCGCTTAAAGCTACTAGAGGATTGTAATCTCTTATTGGATATTGGCAAGCATTATGAACGAAAAGAACAGCTCCTTTTTCCATACCTAGAAAGGTACGGAATTTATGGGCCGACGAATATGATGTGGAAAATCGATGATTTTATCCAGGATGCAATTAAAGATGCTAAAAAAATGCTGTCAGATTACAATGGGGATAAACAGTCAGTCATCGAGGTTGTCAACTTTTTTATTGATCAGGTAAATGAAATGATCTATCGAGAGGAAAATATCCTCTTTCCAATGTCATTAAATAATCTAACGGAAGATGAATGGCTAAAAATTGCCCATGAAAGTGATGAAATCGGATTCTGTTTGATTTCACCTGATGATTGGAAGCCTGTGCGAAATGTAATTGATGATGAACAGATTACAACTAAAGGGTTTATAAAGATGGAAACAGGTATCTTATCTTTAAAGCAACTTGAATTACTTTTAAACCATCTACCGGTAGATATTACGTTTATCGATAAGGATGATGTCGTCCGTTATTTCAGCAAAGGAAAAGAGCGTATTTTTGCAAGAACAAAAGCGGTTATTGGGAGAACAGTTCAAAACTGTCACCCACCAAGAAGTGTTCACGTTGTCGAAGAATTACTCGAAGATTTCAAATCAGGAAAAAAGGATACAGATGATTTCTGGATTAAAGCAAAAGGGAAATACATCTATATTCGATACTTTGCAGTACGGGATGAAGATGGAGAGTATATCGGAACGATGGAATTCTCTCAAAATATAGCACCAATCCAGGAAATTGAGGGAGAAAAACGAATTTTATCATAAGGTAGAAAAAATGCTGACACTTTTGGGTGTCGGTGTTTTTTTATTTTTGGGAAATTTATCCAATAAATGGATTCATAACTGGGAAAAAATTGGGATATAACTAACTAGCAGGGTCAAGAAAGAGGCACATAATTGGGTAAAATTAGGATATAGCTAACTAGCAAGGTCAAGAAAGAAACAAATGGTTGGATAAAATTGAGAAATATCTACTCAGAAAAGTCAAGAAAGAGGTACACAACTGGATAAAATCAGGAAATAACTACCCAGCAAAGTAAAGATAGAAGTACGTAATTGGATAAAATCAAGATATACCCAACCCACAAAAACAAAAAGAACCATCATTTCCAACAGTGAATGATTGGTTCTTATGTTTTGTGCGGTATAAGTGATCTTTTTTCGTTTTTGTCATTCTTGTTTGCATATCGATTAATGCAAATGCGCTTCTTCCGTTTTCCGGATTTCGCTTTCCTTCACGAACAAGCTTCTCACGCTTTTTCCGAGCTTTTGATTTTGCCATCTTCCATCACCTCTTGAAAATATTTACAACTTTAGTATACATGGTTTACCCGTAGACTTCCATCACGAAATTTTCCATTTATGTGGGCAAATTCCCAAACTAAAGACCATCGCTTTGAATAGGATATAAACGACCATTCATTTAGGAGGTGTCGGTTTTGGCTGAAAACAATGAGAAGGAAACTCGAGAGGAACAGGAAGTTCAACGGAGGGATTCGTGGGAATTCTTTTGGGGAAGAAGACCAAAATCTAAAGAGGAAGAAATTGAAGAGGAATAAATTTTTCAAAGTACCTGTCATCATGGTAAAAATCCGGTGGTGATGGGTACTTTTCTGTTCACAAGGAATTTCCACAAAATACGTTATTCATTATTTCAATGTTATAGATTATGAGATAAAATATATGTAAACCATTATAATTATAAGGTTAACAAAAAGATGAGGGGGACTATTATGTACAAGCTACGCGGTCATCATTTATTTTGCCTGTTAGGCTACCGAGGAATGGGCTATTCCCGGGAATACGTGGAAAATATGACGATTGTCCACCAAACTCTTAGAAAGAACCCGAAGACGCTTGTTCAAATTGTAAAAGGGCCGGATCATTTATGCGAAAAATATCCGAACAACGGAAAATACCACTGCCAAGATGCAACTATCTATGACCGGGATGCTATCATTCTAGAAAAAATGGGACTAAGAATTGGGCAGATTGTAAGATGGGAAGACATCGAATTCCGAATCCACAATAATGTCATCCCATCAGATATACAAACAGTTTGTGAATCCTGTTCGTGGCGTGCCTATGGTGTTTGTGAAGAAGGCGTACAAGAAATTTTAGATGGAAAAGGCTTACGTGAAGTCCATTAAAAATGCCTAGAAATAGGCATTTTTTTCATTTACAGAAAACGAACGCTGGATTAAGCTTTTGGAGATAAGATAATTTACATACTTTTGTAACGAAAACAAAACTCAAGGTACTAATACATTGAACGTTCAAAAAATCAAACAGATAGGGAGAGGAAAATGGAGCTAGAGGAGCTATATAAAGAAGTGCAACCACGAATATATGCTTTTTTCTTTATCAAAACCTCTAGCAAAGAGATTGCGGAGGACTTAACACAGGAGGTTTTTTATGAAGCTCTGAAAAGCATGCATACCTTTTCTAAGCAATCAACAATCCAGACGTGGTTGTTCTCCATCGCAAAAAATCGATTATTAAAGCATTTTCGCTCAATAAAATATAAGACCCAACTAAACAATTTGCTAAAAAAAGAAACAGGGGAAACGACTACACCGGAAGAGGAAGTACTTAAAAAGGAAGTCAAACAAAATCTAATCGAGTATATCAATCAGCTAGATGAAGTAGCAAAAGAAGTCGTTACATTAAGAATCTACGGGGAGTTATCATTCAAAGAGATTGGAAGTTTGCTTGGAAAAAGTGAAAACTTCGCAAGAGTCACATTTCACCGAGCAAAACTCAAGCTTCATAAGGAAATGGAGGGATATCATGGATAAACATAAACAGGCAATCATCGAAGACTTGCTCCCGCTATACAATGAGGGACTGCTAAGTAGAGAAACGAACGACTGGCTAGAGGAGCAGATACAAGCTAACAAAGAACTTCAAAAGCTCGTGGATCAAGCAGCGACACCGCTCGAAAAGGAAGAAATTGAATCGACTGTTAAGCACGATAAAATGATCACAACCATCAAAAGAAGACTTGCGCTTTATCAACTCGTATTTGTTGGACTATCCTTTTTTCTTGCCATTCAAACATCCATGCTCAATGAAAGCTTTGGTTTTATTTTATGGTATGCAGTACTTGGATTGCTCACTTATTTATTTTACAAAGATATGAAAATTGTCTTTTATATCTCGTTCATTCCAATTTTTATTTGGTCACTCGGTGGTAATATAGGCGACTATATGAATGGGGATATAGGTGAAAATGTTACCTTTGGACAGTTTTTACAACAGTCCATTATGGGGTCGATTCTGGTAACACTGATTCATTATTTATTTGCCTTCATTGGCAGCATAATTGGATTTTTATATCTACGAATAAGGAATGGTGAGGAGAAATGAAAAAGCGAAAAGTAATCTATAGTGTAATCCTTGGGCTCCTCGTTTTATTTGTTCTATTTATCTATAACGAATTTAATGGGAATCCGGTGAGCAAATATTATTCGACAAAGGTTTTAGAAAATTATTTAGAGGAGACATATCCATCCCGCGAGTTCCGAATTGAAGAAGGATTCTATAATTTTAAATTTAAAACCTATGACTTTAATGTAATAGAAATAGGTGCTCCCCTTCCAAATGAGAACGGACCAAAGACATATGAATTTAATGTTAGAGGATTTTTGAAACCCAATGTGCTACTAGACTCCATATACACGGAGAATTTAGATGAACCATTAATGGAAAAATTAAGTGCAGAAGTACAAAAGGAATTAACGGTTCTATTGCAGCAATCAGTTCCGAATGTGAAAGGAATTGATGTTGGTTTAGAGGTTCAAAAAGGCAATTATGACATGAATACAACCTGGAACAAGGACATGAAACTAGAAAAGCCAATCAGCATATTTATTGTATTGGATTCAACCAGATCAAAAAAGGAAGATGTTTTAACAGAGTCCCAAGTCATTCAAAAGGTTCTAAATGACAATAACTATACCTATGAATATGTCACGATTAACGGGAACATCATTGAAGATCAAAATGCCGAATATGTTAAAGATGATAACGGGTATGTAAAGTATTATGTGTCATTTGAAAGCGACACAGACATTAAGTTAAAGGGTATTGAAGTACTTGAATAGTGGAAAAATAAATCGACATCTCTCTTCATTTTAGGGGGATGTTTTCATTTTATTCATCAAAAGCCCCCCTTGCTTCTGATGAATAGAATGGAAGCCTCCGGCGGATGCCACAGATTTTCAAAGGAAATTTTCCAGCATTAACTAGCACTAAGCCCTCCTAAAGGGCAACTGCCAGTAAAAGCCTGAGAAAGTGAACGAAGACTAAGAACGCCACGTCATGTGGGCCTAAAATCTGGGAACAAATACGCCAAGTCGTATTTGATTTTAGTTGACTTTTTATGGGGGGACAATTATAGTTAACCTTGTTAATAGTTAAATAGTTTAACTATATTTTGTGAGGTGATATCGAAATATGCGCAAAACGAACATTAAGGAATTAGTTGATTTATATTTAGACGTTTCATTTTCAGTGAATACAATTGCGGAGTCCCTTGTGAAGGAACAAATCGGGAGCGATCTTACAAATGATCAGCATTATACACTTCGCTACATAAATAAAGTAGGTTCGTGTACATCAACTGAACTTGCAGAGGTTTTTGATGTGAAAAAGAGTGCCATCACTGCCATTATTAACCGCCTTTTTGAAAAAGGCTTCATTGAAAGGACGCGTGATGAAAACGATCGAAGACTTGTTTATTTAACGTTGTCCGAACAAGGAAATGAATTGTTTACCAAGACAGAAGAGCGAGTTCATAAGCTTGTCGAGTCAATCATTGGTGAATTTTCAGAAGAGGAAATTGTTAAATTTCTAAAAACCTATGAAAAGCTCAACGGAATCCTACAACAAATAAAAGATAACAAGGTGGTGGATTAAGTATGAATTTTATCATTAAAAGAAAATGGTTTGTCCTGATCGCATGGATTGTTGTAGTAGCTGGATTGTTTCTTGCTGCTCCAAATATGGCGGATCTTGTCCGTGAAAAGGGTCAGATTACCGTTCCGGACGAATACTCATCCTCTATAGCCGGAAAAATTTTGAATGATGCCCAATCCCAGGAGGGGGGAGGGAACGAAACACAGGTCGCACTTGTGTTTCACGATGAAAAGAAACTAACAGATGACGAAATCAAGGAAGCTGAACGGGCAATCCGACTTCTTGAAGAGAAGGAAGATGAAATCGGAATTACCGAAATTCTGACTCATTTTAACGAAGAAACATTAAAGGATCAGCTAGTTTCAGAGGACGGGAAATCAATCCTTGCTTCAGTAACAGTTAGCTGGAATGACCGTGAACCAAAAGAGGTTTCTGATGCATTATATCAAGCAATTGAAGAGGTTAAAGTAGACCATTATTACACCAGTGCATGGCTCGTTACTGAAGACCTAATGACAAGTTCACAAGAAGGCTTGAAAAAGACTGAAGGTATTACAGTTGTCTTTATTCTTGTCGTTCTTTTACTTGTGTTTAGATCCTTAATTGCACCGATTATTCCACTTGTAACAGTTGGACTTTCTTATCTTGCAGCACAATCGATTGTTTCGATGTTAGTTGATAAATTCGATTTCCCAATTTCAACCTATACGCAGATTTTCCTAGTTGCCATTATGTTTGGAATTGGAACAGACTACTGTATCTTGCTGTTAAGTCGTTTTAAAGAGGAACTTTCACATCGAGAAAGCTTAACTGAAGCGATTATTGAGACGTATAAAAATGCAGGACGTACAGTACTTTTCAGCGGCATTGCAGTAATGATTGGTTTTTCTGCCATTGGTTTTTCACAATTTATTTTATACCAATCTGCAGTTGCTGTGGCTGTAGGCGTAGCACTGTTATTAGTCGCCCTATTTACAGTCGTTCCATTCTTCATGGCTGTATTAGGGAAAAAATTGTTCTGGCCATCAAAGAAGAATTCGGAACATGGGGACAGTAAGATATGGGCAATCGCTGGTCGTTTTTCATTGGGCCGTCCACTTTTATCTCTTTTAGTTGTAGCGGTAATCGTTGCACCATTTTTATTTGTGTATGATGGCGAGCTATCTTATAACTCATTAGAGGAATTAAGTGGAGATGTAAATTCAATCAAGGCTTTCGATGCGATTGCAGGAAGCTTCGGACCTGGTGAATCGATGCCAACTCAAATCATTGTGAAAAATGATGAGGCCATGAACTCCACTGAATATATCGAACTAGCAGAAAAAATTAGCCAGGAAGTTGAAAAGGTAAACTTAGTTGATACAGTCCGCTCAGTCACAAGACCAACAGGCGAACAGATCGATGATCTATTTGTCGCTAACCAAGCAAAAACACTTGAAGAAGGTCTTGGAGAAGGAAAAGACGGACTCACTCAAATTAAGGAAGGCTTAGAGGAAGCAGGTAGTGAACTCGCCAAATCAGAGCCTGAGCTTAAAACAGCGACAGATGGAATTGGTGAATTAATCATTGGTACCAATCAAGTGAAATCGGGCTTAACCGAAATCCAAACGAACCTTTCAAAAATCGAGTCCGGCATTCGTAGCGGAACAGCAGGAATTGATACGATGATTGCCAAAGTTAATGAGGCAAAAGTCGGTTCGGAAGAATTATTAAAATACTATAATACAAATCTATTAGTTGGGTATAAGGATGCACAAAGCGGGATTGCTGGTTTGCATGCAGGCTATCAAGGTGTAGCGGGTATATTACAGAATTTATCTGAAGGTGTAAACCAACTAAATGAAGGCGGATTTGCATATCTAGAAGGATCCTATAAAAATGCTAATGAAGAGAGTATCGCTGATGATGAAGTATATCAAGGAATGAAAAAATCCTTACTAGGGGTCCCTAAGCTAACAGCATCGATTCAAGATTTAAATGGTCACCTTTCAGCCGTTAATTCAGGAATGATCCAAGCAAACGCTGGTTTCGAACAATTGTTAAAAGAGCAAGCGGCTCTCCCAGCTGGTCTTGAACAGCTAATTGCAGGTCTTGGTGAACTTAAAGGTGGTCTTCTTCAAGCAGCAAACGGTCAAGGACAAATTGTTCAAGGTATGCCACAAATCACGAATGGGCTATCAGGCATTAATGATGGTCAAAAGCAGCTTCTTGATGGCTTTGGAAGCCTAGGTGGTCAAATCACACAATTAACAGATGGGCTCACTCAAAGTGCTGAGGGACTTGGGCAGGTTTCAGATGGTTTAGGATCCGCTCAAGACTATTTATCTGACCTTTCTAGCTCTGAAGAATTAAATGCTTTTTACATGCCTGAAGAGGTGCTTGAAAGTGAAGATTTCGCACAAGTCCTTGATGTATACATGTCTAAAGATCGCAAAATCATGACATTTGATGTTATTTTTGAGGCAAATCCTTATTCAAACGAAGCAATGACTCAAATCGATGAAATCAATGCAGCAGTTGAAAGAGCAACGAAAGGTACAAAGCTTGAAAATGCAAATGTAGCGCTAGGTGGTATCACAAGCACAAACACCGATTTAAGCACAATGTCTGAACAGGACTATTCTCGAACAATTGTCTTGATGTTAATCGGAATTGCGCTCATTTTAATTTTCTTGTTCCGTTCGTTAATCATGCCAATCTATATAATCGGTTCATTGATTTTAACCTATTACACATCAATGGCGATCAATGAAGTGATTTTTGTAAATATACTTGGCTATACGGGAATTAGCTGGGCGGTACCATTCTTTGGATTTGTCATCCTGGTCGCACTTGGGGTTGACTATAGTATCTTCTTAATGGATCGCTTTAACGAATACCGTGATATCTCTGTGGCAGAGGCAATGCTTCTTTCAATGAAAAAGATGGGTACTGTTATTATTTCAGCAGCCATTATTCTTGGAGGAACATTCGCTGCAATGATGCCTTCTGGAATGCTATCATTGCTTCAGATTGCGTCAATCACACTCGTCGGCCTCATGCTGTACGCATTTGTGATATTACCATTATTTATTCCAGTTATGGTCAAAAACTTTGGTATTGCCAACTGGTGGCCATTCAAACGACCAACAAATTAATGAAAATGAGGCTTCTGTTGTTCAGGGGCCTCATTTTTTTAGGGAAAACGAATGGAAATTAAGTTCTATGATTTTAAATGATGTGTTTATGGTTTTAATTCTGATTCTATGGTTTTTATTTTCGTTCTATGTTTTTTATTTCAATTCTATGGGTTTTAGCAATTATATAGTGTTTTTTCACCGATAGCAGTTAATTCAAATAAAGCTTTTTCAGGAGTATAATTAGGTATATTAAGTACTCGATGGAGGTTCAGCATGCATTTGATACAAATTGGCTCGTTAGCCATCATGACAAAATGGGTTACCCTTGGAATCGGTATAATTGCTGCCCTTCTTGTCCTACGTATATGGTTAACAAAAACGCAGTCAAAAGAATTAGCCCAAGCTATTTTTAATATACTTACCAACGGCGTTTTGATTGGGTTTCTTGCGTGGAAAGGAAGTTTATTGCTTCTTGAACCAAGTCTCGTTTTAAAAAATCCAATGTCTTTACTGTATTTCACAGGTGGCACAAAAGGATTAATGATAGCAGCCA
>NZ_JBALOX010000133.1:21360-25698 GCF_036965165.1 Bacillus sp. JJ1521
ACTTTATATTCTGTACCACTTTAAAAAGGTGACGGTAGGTGCATTTGTTCTCTTTCGATCAATTCTAATCGTAAGCATTGTAACCATGATGCTCTTCGATCTACTAGCGCTATTTTGGTTACAGGAACAAGTTATGCTTCATTTTATAAAATCAATGTGTGCATTCTTTCTTTTATTGTTGACATTCTATTATAGAGGACAACAGAAAAAGGAAGTGTTCCATTTGTTTAGAAAAGCAGCACTTATCGTTGGTTTAACTGGGCTTATCGTGTGGACAGTCAGTAGCAATATTTCTTTCGCAACCCCAAAAGAAAAGGTCGAAACAGTTGAACATAAAATCGGAATCTCTGTTGGTCATATGGCGCCTGATTTTACTTTAAAAACAATAAGCGGGGAAGAAATGAAGCTTTCGGAGTTCAGAGGAAAGAAAGTGATCTTAAACTTTTGGGCGAGCTGGTGCCCACCTTGTAAAGCAGAAATGCCTCATATGCAGGAATTTTACGTAGAAAATAAAGAATTCAATGCTGTACTTTTATCTGTTAATTTAACAACCGCGGAGAAAAAGAGATCTGATGTGGCAAAGTTTGTTGATGAATATGAGCTAACCTTTCCAGTCATGCTTGACGAGCAAGGAGAAATCGGACAAATCTATCAAGCTTACGCCATTCCAACAAGCTATTTAATTGATTCAAAGGGCATTATTCGTAAAAAAATCGTGGGGCCGATGGATAAAGAAATGATGAATGGATTAATCAATAGTGTAGAATAGCGGAAAAAGAAAAGTGAGCGAATCACTTTTCTTTTTTTTCAACTTGTTCAGCTATTAGCTCATCTACCAATGTTTCCGCAGCACGACGATAAAATTGACTAACTGTTATAAAGGATAGAATCAAAAGTACTTTTTTAAGTTGTTCATCCTCGGAATAGTCCATTTCGTCAGATACATCCTTCATTTTTATATCAATATCCGCTTTAAATTCAGCCGAATTTTTTTTAGATAAAGCAAGATAACCTTTGTAAAATTTCTCTAGATCAAATTCCTCATCATTCATAATCCGATGATTTACATCCTCGAGTGTTGCCTTAATATCATTGATTGATAGGCCACTTTTCAGTTGATAAATCATGCTTAATAAAATCAAATGCTCTCTAGAATACTTTTTGTTTTTTATCGGGACCAATAGCTTACCTTTTGCGTAATTGTTAATCATTGTTTTCGTTAGGATCTTTTCATCTTCATTCCTTTTAGCGGTGTTAAATGTATTTTCAAAGAGTTGAATGACCTGATCCATATATAAATCAATTTGAGGAATATCCTCTAAAAAAATATTTTTATCTAAAATGTTGAATAAATCCTTCTCAAAATCCACTGTAACAACCTCATTTTCAGATATTATATGTAATTTAGTTTATCCTAAAACCACCAGAAAGTAAATCTTGACTACTTGATGTAATAGGGATATGATTATATGTAGTATAGATAACTACGTATGGTGGTAACGCGAATAAAACAAATGATGAGCGGTGATAAATATGAAGATTGTATGCTTTGGTGATAGTTTAACGAGAGGTGTTTCATTTGTGAAAGGTCGCATGCGGATTTTAAAAGAGAATTATCCAGCATTTTTACAGCAATTCGCTTCTGATCATTTCACTGTCATTAACAAAGGTGTATTTAATGATAACTCCGATTTATTATTGTCACGTGTTGAGAAAGATGTAATTGCTGAACATCCGGATTACGTCATTATTAATATTGGAGGCAATGACTGCAATTTTAAATGGGATGAAGTGGCGGAAAACCCTGAAGCCCGTCATCAACCAATTGTCCCAATTGAACGCTATATTGAAAACCTAAAACAATTGATTCAGAGAATACAAGAAACAAATAGCACGCCTATTTTGATGACTTTGCCACCCCTTGACCCCGTTCGATATTATAAAATGCTTGCTAAAACGTATGGAAGCTCGATCAGTCATTGGATTAGCCTTCAAGGAGGAATTGAGCACTGGCATGGCCTGTATAATCGCAGCTTGAACAGTTTAGCTCAACAATTAAATGTCCTTAAGATTGATGTTCGTTCAGCGATGAAACATTCAGGGGACTTAAATGACTTTATTAGTGATGATGGCATTCATTTAACAGGTGAAGGCTATAAAACAATGAGTAGTGAAGTTTTTAGTTCATTATTAAAAACAATCTAATGTGCCTCCAGCTTTGGTGGCATTTTTCTTTTTTACAGGAATACAACAGAAGGATTGTGAAAAACTGTATATCAATGGACATAGACTTTAGGGAAAGATAAGATTAATACATAAAATAGTGAAAAAAGGTAGATGAAAAAAATGTATTATAAATCAGATTACATCATTACGATGAAGGAAATTGTTCGTGAGGGGGATCCGATTTTAGTCCAAAAAACAGAAGAGGTTTCTGTACCACCTTCGGAAGAAGACAAGGAATCCCTTATTAGCATGATGAATTATTTGAAAAATAGCCAGGACCCAGAGCTTGCGAAAAAGTACGGTTTGCGCCCTGGAGTTGGTCTATCTGCTAACCAGGTCGGTCTTAATAAGCGCATGTTTGTCACTTATTTTACGGACTTTGATGACAAATTATATGAGTATTACATAGTGAATCCGAAAATTATCAGCCATTCTGTTTCGATGACCTATTTGCCGGAAGGAGAAGGATGCCTTTCAGTCGATCGCCCGGTAGAAGGCTATGTTCCAAGATATGAAAAAATAAAAATAAAAGCCTTTGATCTCAACGGGCAAGAGGTTTCACTACGCTTAAAAGGGTATGCTTCAATTGTATTCCAACATGAAATCGACCATCTAAATGGAATCATGTTTTACGATCATATCAACAAAGAGAATCCGTTTAAGCTTCCAGAAAATGTTGCAATAAAAAGCCTATACTAGAGCAAGGACAATACCCTTGTTCTAGTAAAGTAGCCTCCGGCGGATGCCACAGATTTTCAAAGGAAATTTTCGAGCAGTAAGATCAAAGACTAAGAACGCCACATCCTGTGGGCCTAAAATCTGGGCGCAAATACGCCAAGGCGCATTTGATAATATAAACGGAGGGGTTATCTTGAAGTATAATTTTGATGAATCCATCGATCGATTACGGACGAATTCAGTGAAGTGGGACGAGGTAGAAAATTTATTTGGTGATAAAGAAATTCTTCCGATGTGGGTGGCTGACATGGATTTTAAGGTTCCACAGCCAGTCATTGATGCTTTACAAAAGCGAGTGGAGCACGGAATTTTTGGGTATACAATCAGACCAGATTCCTATTATGAAGCAACTGTGGGGTGGATGAAACGCCGCCATAACTGGACAATCGAAAAGGATTGGATTTGCTTTACACCTGGTGTTGTACCAGCGCTTGGTATAATTGTTCAAAACTTTACAAATCCTGGAGATAAAATTGTGATTCAGCAGCCTGTTTATTATCCGTTTATGAGTGTGATTGAAAAGAACGCCCGCGAGATTGTCAATAATCCTTTACGATTTGAAAATGGTCGTTATTATATGGATTTTGATGAACTTGAGAAAAAGATTGATCCATCTGTTAAAATGATTATTATCTCAAATCCACATAATCCTGTCGGTCGTGTATGGACAAAGGATGAACTGACAAAACTAGGTGAAATTTGTTTGAAGCACAATATACTTGTTGTTTCCGACGAAATTCATTCTGACCTTATATATAAAGGAAATGATCATATTCCATTTGCATCGATATCCGAAGAGTTTGCACAAAATTCCATTACATGTACTGCACCAAGCAAAACCTTTAATCTTGCTGGCTTGCAAATATCCAATATCATTATTCCGAACCAGGAACTTCGTGAAAGTTTTAATAAAGCACTCGAGGATCGGTTTATCGGCATGACTAATACATTTGGCGTAACTGCACTAATTGCAGCTTATGAGGAAGGCGATGAATGGCTTGACCAACTCATCGACTATTTACAAGGAAATCTTGATTTTCTAAAAAAGTATATAAAGGTTAATATTCCTGAGGTAAAAGTGATTGAACCTGAAGCAACTTATCTCGTGTGGCTTGATTGCCGTGAACTCGGATTGGATGCCAAGGAGCTAGAACATGTCATCCAAAAACAAGGAAAAGTCGCATTTGATGAAGGATATATTTTTGGAAAAGTAGGGGAAGGCTACACCCGAATCAACATCGCATGTCCAAGGTCGCTGTTGGAAGAAGGTTTAAAACGATTTAGTCAGGCAATAAAAAATAGATAACAAAAAAAGCTTGAAGGCAATGCCTTCAAGCTTAATACAATCAAATACGCCATGGCGTATTTGCGCCC
>NZ_JBALOX010000133.1:25747-37744 GCF_036965165.1 Bacillus sp. JJ1521
CTCGAAAAATTTCCTTTGGAAAATCGTGGCATCCGCCGGAGGCTCTAACTTTATTTAGTCGGGATTGTAGCTCGACTGAATAAAGTTAGTATTCAGGATTAAATGTTTCCTTTGGCTTTCGAACGAGGCAAAGGATACCTGCGACTAAGTAAAGAATACTTGAGATGATTGAGATTAGGATTGTTGCAAGTGCAGTAAGTATTGCTACAACAATTAATATAATACCAGCAGCCTTCGGGTGTTTATCGCCTTTTAAAAGAACCAGTGAAACAATTCCAAGAATAACGGCAAGTATGCCCACAATGATAAAATACCAGCCACCGGCAGAAACGATATCTGAAAGGAAAGCAAAATCTGTTCCTTGTAAAGATGGATCTTCAGCAACAATAATGCTCTCCATTTCCTGCGTAAATGTATTATCTCCACTAAGGCCTAAAAACATAAACCCAAATACACTAATTAATGCGAAAAAACAAGCTCCAATAATCGTTAACACAATTTCTCCTGTACGTTTCATAAGATGGATTCCCCCTCGTAAAAAATGTTTCTTTTTGATTTTACTATACAGTTTATAGTATGCAATCTGTTTTTTTCTTAAACCTCTCCTAATTTGGAATACTCTATTTACGGACAGAAAGGGAAAAAGGTTTCAAATAAATGAAAAATAAACGACATGCCTCAAGTTGCGCGTCGTTTATTTATACATGTTGTTTAGTTTATTCCGATCAAGATTGTGGGGAGGTTCTTGCATCCAGCCACGTTCAACCAGCATTTTAAAGCCCTTTGCAGCATATAAAAAAATCTCGCCGATTGTTTTAGAATAAAAAGCAATTAAATCTGTTCTCATCGATAATGCCTGGGCATGACCAATAAGGGTAATATCGATTCCGTTGAGTGCTTGAAAGAGCACGAGAATGAGTTTATCAGAAAACGGAGAAATAGTCGAAGCAGTTACCTCCATTGGAATGGTCATCGTTCCCATAAGATTTTCTTTTATAAATAAGTCATTAATAAAGGTAATTTGCTTCTCGGAAATTTTTCTTCCATCCTTTATATATTCAAGGATTTCATTGTCCTGAACGACCTGTTGAAATCCCATACAAAGGACAATCGCAAAATAATTGCGTTCAATGTTAAAAAACATATCCGTTATCTCAACCACATTTAATGGTCTTTTTTCACCGAATAGCTTTGTTAAGTATGTCTTGTCTTCTATATATTCATTTTCAGATGGATAAACGACCATTGGTGGACGGTCATAAATTCCCTTTTCAAGCATTAATTGTGTAGCCTCATTATATTGATTTAATGCATCCGAAAGGCAATTTGAAAAAAATGACCGGATATCTTCCCTGGCAGTATTGGCTGTAGCGAAACTAAAATTAATCATGTTCATTCGGCTCATTGCATAAATAAATGTGAGAGCGAATGAATCGTAAAAAAGTGGCGGGGCGGACAGGTTAAGGTCGTCATCTGAAAATCCATCAGGTAAAGGGATTTTCTCCTCTGCAAAAATCTGCTTTATTTCTTTCATTTGGTCACTATATATTTGATAAGATTTTTTCATAATAGGTTTAATTTCCTCATCACGTAAATGGTGAAGGAAATATTTGATCAAACAAACGGTCATACTCCCCTGTATGAAAGTTGTCCATAATCCGCCGATTTCAGCACTAGATAAGCGTACATAATGCTTGTCCATGAGGTCACCTCCTCAATTCTTCATATAAGGTAGTATAGGTTAAATAATGATTTCTATTCTTTAGAATCGAGATGCCCTATATCGGTTTAATCATTCATTGAACTATACAATTTCTCAAATTCCTCATTAATCTTTTTCTTTTCTTCATAAGCCTTATCCGTCTTCTGTGGGTCTCCAGAAGAAATCCCGTCAAGCAACAAATTCATGGTTTCCATGTATTTTTCAATAGAGGTTTGAACAAGAATCCGAAGTTCATGTAAATTTTTATTAGTCGGTATGTCATCAAGTTCAATTAAGTTAAAAATGTACATTGCCTCTTCGTTCGCGATTTGCATCGTTTCAACAGCTGCCTCAAGTTCATCATCTTTTTTCATTTCCTCCAAAAGCATGTCCAGTTCTTGATTAAGTTGGATAAATTTTTGTACATGACTTTGTAGGCTATCTAATAAGACCTGGTCCTCTTTTGAGAGATCTTGGCCAATGGGGCTGTAAAGATCAGACGCTGTCTTTGAATTTGCAGTGCATCCTAGTAAAAACGCTAGTAAAATAAACAGAAACATGATTTTTCGATTCATACTGCCCCTCCTAATAACGTATATAAAAAGATATGAAACCTGTCCACGTTATATGACATTTGACAAATGGCTTATAGTATATTACCTTGAAATTAAGATATCTAAATTTATTCTATTATTTGAGTTTCGGTAGGAAATACTAGAACGAGATTTGTTTTGGAGGGAATTATAATGAAGCACATTTTTCGAGAAGGTACAGATAAAACAAAACCAACCCTTCTGTTATTACATGGGACAGGTGGAACTGAATCTGATTTATTGCCGTTAGCACCACATATTGACCAAGACGCTTCTGTATTGAGTGTCCGTGGGAATGTATCTGAAAATGGTATGCCACGCTTTTTCCGCCGTTTAGCTGAAGGTGTTTTTGATATGGAAGATCTTATTTTCCGAACAAAAGAATTAAATGAGTTTCTTGATGAAGCAGCCACAAAATATTCATTCGATCGAGATAATATTGTAGCAATCGGATATTCGAATGGGGCAAATATTGCTGGCAGCCTATTGTTCCATTATAAGGATGCAATAAAAGGAGCCATCCTCCACCATCCAATGGTGCCAAGACGAGGAATTGACTTGCCTGATTTAACGGACACACCAGTCTATATTACTGCGGGTAAAAATGACCCAATCTGTCCTGCACAGGAAACAATTGATCTCCAAGATTTATTACAAAAAGCAAATGCAAATGTCGAGGTTCACTGGGAGAATAATGGGCATATGCTAACGGGCACTGAGGTTGCAGCTGCTGCCCAATGGTATACGAAACATTTCTAAAAAAGGACCGACTATGCCTGATTGCGTTTTAGTTGGGTGGAATTGCGCGTTAGTTTGAATAATTGCGTTTTATTTGGGATAATTGTGCGATAACCTGATTCTACAATAATCAGTAACCAAAAATGATGATAAACCCAAGAATGTAAAAATCCATTCTTGGGTTTTTGCTTTCTTGCATCGGAGAAATTCACTTATCTTGAAAAAAGTAAACACTTCCTTTGTATTACCTTGATGTGCTAAGTTCCATGATTTTAATATATTTCTTGCCGCATGACGAGATGGAAGGAGTAGAAAATCTCGTAATTTTTGATTTGTGATTGTATTTCCTAATAGAAGAAAATAATGAGAAACGGAGTCAAGGTGTGCATCATAGGAGGAGTAGCCGCACTTAAGACATTTCCATTTACTGGAGTTCTCTCCATTGGTAATGCTTCACATACTGGGCAATGCACCCCCTTTAAAAGCTCGCTTTCTTTAATCCCGAACCTATCTAAAATGTTTCCAACATATGGCGTATCTAACTGTAGCAACAATCTTGTCAATTTTTGAATATGTTTACTAGTTAGGATTTCTTTTTGGTAGATCTTCTCAAATTGTTCTATTTTTGAAAGGAGATTGGCACTATGGTAAGCGAACTAGAAATGGCCAAGGCGAACCTTGGCCTAAATGCCTATTTCTTCTTCTTTTGAACGTTTTGTTTTTCTGCTTCTACTTCTGTATAGGATGCAAATTCAACAAGTTCCGAGCTGATTCTATTTCCCTTTTTTACATTATTATTGCGCTGCGCATTCGCGTTTCCTCGTTTTGTTCTACCCAACAGTTTCATCTCCATTCTTAACATTTCATATGTAGTATGAGTTGTTTAAAACATTTTATGAAGGAAAATTAGCCCAGTGCCTTCCGAGCTTATGAGTTTTTGGTTGTTTCTTTCAAACCTCCCCTTTATAATTTAAAGAGTGGGAAGAGGTGATTGAATGAAACGAATCGATTTTTGGGGTCGAGATGAATATGATGAAAGACTGCTAGAAGAAGTACTGCGAGGTGTGAAGACGGTCACCTGTACTCCAAAGGTTTGGTATGAACAATTGCCGAGCGAAGAAAAAAGCGAAATTGATGATATCATTCGGGTTTTTACAAAGCGAAATGAGCATAAAGCAAACCTCCAAATCACTGATTTTTACGAAATTCGATTTGGCGAAATTCAAGGTGAAGTGGGAGAACGAATTGCAAAAGGTGAAAATTCCACTTTGGATGAATTTATCGAGGACCATATTTTTAGCTGGGAGAAGCCGTTAAAAAATGATGGCTTTGAACTTAATGAGGATACCATTATTGTAGTAGAGCATTTCAAGGTTACAGACATATTTACAGACGTTAAAATAGATTTGCACCTTGTCCCAATGACGGATGCAGAAGGATATAAGGTGACTAATTGGACCGATTTTGAATTGTTTAGGGAGTCTACGGATTACTATTATTCCGTTTATAAAGAGAAAGATTTTGTTGCATTTGTTCGGTTTCGCCAACACGAAACCAACACCTATATGTATTACAAGGTGAACCCTGACTTTGACGGTCAGTTGGATGAAAAGAAACTCATGAAGAAAGCCGAAAAGTATGCGAGAGAAGCACTCTTGGCTACAAATATCATTCACGAGTGGAGTTCTATTTACACATATCATAAATAATGTAAAAAAAGACGTATGGCAAAAAATCAAAGCCAGCGTCTTTTATCTGTCTAGCTCCAGGCGCCAACTGCTCGAGGTCACAAGCCAATCGCTTCTGAAGGCAAAAAACGCCTTCTGTCAGCGCTGGTCTTGTGCTTGTCGGGCGCCTTGCGCTTTTCTAAGTCTCGTCAGAAAACGGATTTGACATACGAATATCTGTAATTGTAAAATCGGGGACGAGGGATCAAGTCCTTGTCCGTTTCATAAAAAAACACAGCTAGGACACGGGAGTAAGTCCCTATGTTCCAAAAGGGAGAAGTGAAATGAAGCAGTTATTTTTAGTTTTAGTTCTAGTATTTCTGATGACTTCACTTTCGCCTTTTCAAGCTTATGCAGAGAGTGCTGAGGCAATTGGGGCACCTGTGATTAAGAGTGAAGCAGTTATTTTATTGGATGCAAATAATGGTTCAATCCTATATGAGAAAAATAGTCATACAAAAATGTACCCGGCAAGTTTAACGAAAATGGCAACGGCCATTTATGCGATTGAAAATGGAAATTTAAATGATGTTGTAACGGTTAGCGCAAATGCGTATGAAACGGATGGTACGCGCGTTTACCTAGAAGTAGGGGAACAGGTTACACTAAAACATCTTATTCAAGGCTTATTAATTAATTCCGGAAACGATGCTGGCGTTGCGATTGCAGAGCATCTAAATGGGGATATTGAGTCTTTTGCGCATTCTATCAATAAATATTTAAAAGAAAAAATTGGAGTCGAAGAGACTCATTTTACGAATCCGCACGGTCTCTTTGATGAAAATCACTATACATCTGCATATGATCTTGCTTTAATTACGAAATATGCGCTAAAGAATCCCGTTTTTCGTGAGATTTTTGGGACGAAGGAATTAGCATGGGATGGTAAATCATGGGATACAACCCTTTTAAGCCACCATTTATTGCTTAGAGGCGAAATCCCCTATGAAGGGATCACAGGAGGGAAGACTGGTTTTGTTGACGAATCAGGTAACACCCTTTCAACATCTGCTGAAAAAGGAGATTTATCTTTGATTGCCATTGTTTTACAGGCAGATCGTAAGGGAGTTGCGTATGAGGATACCGTGGCCCTTTTAGATTATGGCTTTGAGAATTTTGAAGTAACAGAAGTGGCAGCAAACCAACAGTTTTACGATGAACAGAATGAGAGCTACCATCTAAACCAACCACTTAAATACACGCAAAAGAAAAATGAGGCTGTTCAAATGGCAATGAATGACCAAGGAACACTTCATGTACTTGGGGATGATGGTCGACAGCTTGCAACGAAGCAGCTTAAAAGGGATATTCCAAAAGCAGTGATGGGGACTCGTGCGGATATCAAACCGGATGAACCCGCTAAAAAAAGTCGATTACCGGCAATCCTTGCAGTCGTATTTTTAAGCGTTGGTGTTGTTTTCCTTCAAAAAATAATAAAAAATATGAAAAAAAGCACTTAATCAAAGTGCTTTTTTTTAGGAAAAACGATATGTTTTTGCCCGAGATAATTCAGAATCGTATAAAGGCCTGTCCCAAGTAAGACGGCAATCTCATTTGGATATTGCACAAAAATGAATCCCGCCAAAATCTTGCTTATCGAAAAAGAAAGAAAATAACAACCTAAAATCACTACAATAAACAAGGGGATACTTCTGCCATACGAGGTCTTGCTATCGAAAGTGAATCGTCTGTTTAACATGTAGCTTACTGCGCCGCCAATCGAGTTGCCAAGAAAGGTCGATAGCCAATAGGAGAGACCGACCACCTGCAACAACAAAAAAATACTGGAAAGTCCAACAAGGGTATTCAGTACTCCTACAAGCAAAAAGCGAAAAAGTGTATTAGTTGGTTTCAGAAAGTGGGTTGTAATCAATCAAATGTTCACCCTCTTCTGGTGCTAAATGCTCTTCTTCCGGAACCGCAAGATTATAGGTATCAATATCCACAACAAACTTCGGTCGCCGCTTTGTCTCCCTATAGATTTTTCCGATATATTCTCCGATAAAACCTAAAGCAATCAATTGCAGCCCACCTATTAACCAAATCGAGGTAATCATGGATGTCCATCCTGTCTGGGTTTGTCCGCTAAATTTTAAATAGAAAAAGTATCCCCCAAACAGAAAGCTGACAAAAAAGGAGAGAAACCCAATCAAGGAAATGAAGCGAATCGGTGTAACGCTAAAGGATGTAATGCCATCAAGGGCAAACGAGATCATTTTCCGTAGTGGGTATTTCGTTTCTCCCGCCATTCGTTCTTTTCTATCATAAAAAACAGACGTCGATTGAAAGCCAACAAGAGGAACAACCCCACGTAAAAAAAGATTGCTCTCATTAAATTGTTCGAGTGCTTGAACGGCTCGTCTACTCATTAACCGGTAATCAGCATGGTTATAAATAAGGTTGACACCCATGAAATGCATCAATTTATAAAAGCTTTGTGCAGTATGTTTTTTAAAAAAGGTATCTGTCTTGCGTTCTTTTCGGACACCATATACGACTTCAAACCCTTTCGAATAACAATTCAGGAACTCGCGTATGACCGCAATATCATCCTGCAAATCTGCATCAATCGACACAAGACAATCAGACCCGCGTTTTGCAGCGAATAATCCAGCCAGTAAAGCATTTTGGTGTCCCACGTTTCGTGCGAGTTTTAGTCCTTTAATCTTGTTGTCTTCTAGTCCTTTTTTATAAATAATGGACCAGGTTTGGTCCTTGCTGCCATCATCGACAAATAAGAGCCTGCTCTTTTCTGAAACAAGTTTGTCTGTAATAAGCTCATCTAAAAGGGTTCGTAGTTGCTTCATCGTTTCAGGAAGAACTTCTTCTTCATTGTAGCAAGGGACGACGATTGTAAGTAGTGGTACATTCATGATGAATCCCCCCAGACATTAATTTCGGATTATGATCCTTTCATTCTACCTGCGAAAGGGAAACCCGGTATAAATAAATCCTCCAAGCTGATTCAGGTGAATCGAAGGTTTGTTCAAGAACTAGCTCATTTTTCGCGGCATTTTTGATGGGCAAGGCCGAAAAAATATACCTGCCACCCATCTCGTAAAATGCTTGCATATTTAATTCCATTTTTTTAATACCTTTTTTTGAGGTCTTTTTGAACATATAATGCTTCCCAATTTCGTCTAAAAAGATATAGCACCGACCGCCCCATTCATCGAAATATTGGCGTAGTATTTTATCCTTTTTTAATTCCTTCGCGATAATTTCACGAAACTGATACTTATAGGAAAGAGGATAATAATTATTGTATGTGTCGAGCGTGTAAAACCCATTAAATTGAGCGATGGCAGGATGAAGGCCGATACTGGCAATACGGTATTCCGCTTGTGGCAATCCGATATAGGTTTTGATTTCCTCAAATTGTTTTTCTGCATAAAACTGTTGAAAGGTTGGCTTCTTTTTATACACGATTTCCTCATTAAATGAGGTCACTACCGCTAATTGAGCAATGAGGAAAAAAATAGCCGCTTGCTTCCAATATGTTTTATATTCCCACAAGATTTTTAATGAAATGGCAAATAAAATGTATATAACCATGGGCCTCAGAAAATGGTATCTTGCAAAATTAAAGGTATTTAGAAAATGAAACCGTTCCGTTAAAGGAACCCATCCTTTATAAAACCAAAATGCATACCAGACTGACAAAAGCGCATTAAGAATATGTAAGAAAAGAAAAAGCTTTTCTTGTTTCCATTGCTTCTTTAGTATTACAATATTCAAGGCTAGTAAGGTAACAGGCAAAATGATCATGCCGTGAACACTCATGACATGGGTATGACCCATGACATAATTTTTTAAGGAAAGTTGTAAGGCATTTAGGAATGATAATCGAGCATGAAAATACTCGTCACGACTGTTTGGTTCATCCATAAAAAGAAACGAGTATACAAGTCGGTATTCAACCACCATAAAAATCAATGTGAAATAAATGAGTGCCCATAAAAAGCGAAGGTTCCATCTCTTACCACGTAGACAATCGACAATCCACACTAGACCCATTGCGCTTATAAAAAAGAAAAAACCAAGGACGATGCTCGCATAGAGTGGGAGTAAGGTCAATGTTAACCAGTTCACCCATGACCTTTCACCTGAACGAATGTTGAGAAGTGCCCAAAGTGCTAGTGGCATCCCAAGTGTGCTCAGCATTCCTGATGGCCAAAAGGGTGTCAGTGCAAAAGCTAATGAAACCCCAACCCGAATCCAAGACCATTCAGTACGCACAAGAAAATGTTTTTTTAATAATAAATACATCCCAAGAAATGCGAAAAATCGTGTGATAAATTGGCTTAAGCCATAAGCAACCATCGGTGGAAAAAGGACATGTAACCATACAATTCCGCTAAATTCGGTACCAAATGCACCTCTTTGGAGTTCACCATTGATAATTTGGGGGATGGTCGCATCGACTGGTCCAACCATTTGATGGCTCCTAGCAAGCACCCTATACCAGGCAATATTTGAGTCTAAATTGTCATGAACTCGTAAATGAGCATTCTCTCCAAGTATAAAATACGGAGATATAAAAATGACAATGAGTAAAACTGCGGCGATGATAAGACGATACTCACTTCGTTGTAGAGTTCCAGTATTAGACAATTTCCTTCCTCCATTAACGAAAACTTACATTTGCCAATTTCATTTTTAGCCTTTCCATAATCAAATGGAATATGAATTTCCAAAAGAAAAAAAGTGGGGGTAACCCACTTTTTACTTAGCTCCTTCCTTTGCTTTCCCTAATGCTTGGACAATATCAATGAGTCCCTCTCCAAAATAAATATCCTTCCCTGCTTTTCCAAGGTCTAAGCTTGTTCCTTTAATAATTTCGATTATTTCCTTATTTGAAAGGTTTGGATTAATGGAGCGCATTAAACCTGCAAGAGCAGCAACATGTGGTGCTGCCATTGATGTCCCTGATAATGCAGCATATTGTTCATCGATGTAGGTACTTGGTATCGTCACCCCTGGAGCAGCTACATCGATATAATCGCCGTAATTCGAAAATTCCGCTTTGTCCCCGTTTAAGTCAACGGCTGCAACACTTAATACTTGCGGATATGCGGATGGGTAACTCGGCTGACTCGAATTATCATTTCCTGATGCAGCAACCATTACAACGTCATGTCGGTAAGCATATTCAACTGCTTGTTTTAATAGCTTTGATCCCTGGTAGTTACCAAGACTAAGGTTTATGACATCGGCACCATGATCCGTTGCCCAAATGATGCCACGGGCAATATCAAACGTGGAACCATATCCATCAGAGCCCATTACTTTCACCGGCATGATCGGGTTAAACCATGTGATTCCAGCCGTTCCCTCGTGATTATTTGTTTGCGAGGCAATAATTCCTGCAACATGCGTACCATGTCCATTGTCATCATCCGGAACATTATTGTCTTTAAGAACGTTATAGCCGCTGACAATTCGATTTACGAGGTCAGGATGATCTAGGTCTACACCAGTATCGACAATTGCAATTTTTACCTTATCGGATCCTTGAGTAATTCCCCAGCCGTTTTCTGAATCAATCATTCGTAAATTCCATTGAAAATCATTGTAAAGGAGATCATTCGGATGCTGTTGGTTTTGCATTAAAATGTAGTTGGGTTCGGCAAATTCCACATTTTTTTTGTTATCGAAATACGAAATCATTTGGGGAGTCTTCATGTTGTCCGATTCAAAAATATAAGATGAATCAAGTTTACGTAAAAGTTTTCCCTGTATATCTTTTTCGATTTGTTTAATTTCATCTTGTGTCAGATGATTTTTAAAATCAACAATGACCTGATGGTGATGGTAATGGCTTTTGTCTTTTCCATTATGGTCAATAACATCAATTTCTTTATGGTTGTCCAATTGTTTTTGAACATTATTATATAGTTGAATCGAGTCCACATTCATAATTTGAGGAGACGTATCCATCGTTTCATTTCCTAAATGAAGAGGAGAGAAACCAGTTGAAGACGTTCTTGGGTTTGGTTGATCCCCATTATCAAAAAGTGAAAAAGAAACAATAAGAGATAGTCCTACTGCAATTGCTAGTGCTACAATAGCGATTCTTTTTTTATTCCACAACATAATCACCTCAAATACACTTTTCTTTAGTATCTTGCCCATCGCTCTCTTTCATGCTTCTCTTTCATTCCAATAATTTCAAATAAAATCAAATGCGCCTTGGTGTATTTGCGCCCATTTTTTTAGGCCCACACGAGGGTCACAAAGACGTTGCCACAGGATGTGGCGTTCATAGTCTTTGATCTTATGCTCGAAAATCTTCCTTTGAAAAATCGCGGCATCCGCCAGAGGCTTTAGCTTAATTTAGTGGGGAGTGTCCCCCCACTGAATTAAGCTAAAACTATTTAACTAGTAAAATTATAGCATGAAATAAATACGAATAAAGCGAGGAGACGCATGAAAAAAATCATGGTTATCGGCATTTCGTCTGGAGTTGGAAAATCCACATTTGCCGGGAAGTTAGGTAACAAAATAGGAATTGACGTGTACCATTTGGACAGCTATTTTTGGAAACCAGGCTGGGTCGAAGCATCGTATGAAGAGTTTACAGCAGCTCAAGAGGAAATTCTGTCAAAAGACAGCTGGATTATCGATGGAAATTATAGCGGCACCTTCGAACTTCGTGCTAAGCAAGCTGATACCATCATCTATCTCGAAATTCCTAGATATCAGTGCCTCTTCCGGGTGCTCAAACGCTATTTTACACACATCGGAAAAAAGCGTCCCGACCTTGGCTGTACCGAAAAAATAGATTGGGAGTTTATCAAATTCATCTGGACAACCTACAAACCAAGAATCGATAAAATGCAGGAAAGACTTAATCGATTATCCCAAGATAATACAGTGATTATCCTGCGAGGGAAAAAGGAAATAAACGACTTTATAAAAAAACACCCTTAGATGGGTGCTTTCGATCAAATTATTTTTGTTTCATCCTTAGGGGCTTCAAGCTTCATTAGTTCAAGCTCCGCACGCATTTTTTCGGTTTCAAGCAAATAATTTTCATGCTTTAATTTTTCTAATTCCAATTCATCCTGAATGATTCTTTGTTTGTATTTTGATTGTGTTTGAAAATGGCTCGTAATAATCGCAACAAGTGGAATTGAAAATACCATGACTACCGCAACTAGACCCGTCATCGAATAACCTCCTAACTAAATCAAATGCGCCTTAGCGTATTTGCGCCCGATTTTTTTCGGGCTTG
>NZ_JBALOX010000133.1:37886-44148 GCF_036965165.1 Bacillus sp. JJ1521
TTACTTTATATATCTTTCATTATACCAAATATACGGAAAATTAAGCGATTTGGTTTCAAATTATGTAACCTTTTTTTGAGGGTTTCGTCAATTTAGTAAAAGCGCACAATTGGAGGAGACATATGATGAAATGGATGCTTGTACTTTTAATAGGGATTTCGATTACCCTTGCAGGGTGTGGTGGGAGTACGCCAAGTGAGCTTACCGGTATTGAACCGCCTGAAACGATGGTGGAAATTGGGGATGAAACATATCCTACAAAACTCGGTACCTATTGCTGGAAGTCTAAATTCAAAGGTGTATGTGTGGACACAGCGGGACCTGAAGCACTTTTGGAAGGAAAAGATCCTATTATTGTGCAGCCAGGTGAAGAAATCACATTCGTGATGGATTATGATCCATTACCAAACGAGGTACATGTAGCATATTACATGGGTGACAAGGAAACCGAAGTGAAAGTAGAAAATCACCGCTTTACAGCACCCGATGAAAAAGGCGTGTATTACTATTCCTATGGAGTTTGGTGGATGGACGAAAACGAGGAGAATGTTTCAAACGGGGATGCATTTTACGCCTTCGCTTTAGAAGTAAAATAGGAGGATTCTATGAAAATAAGAAAAGCAATTTTATCCGATGCAAAAGGCATCGCCAACGTACATGTCGATAGCTGGAGAACGACCTATTCCGGAATTGTTCCCGAAGAATTTCTCCAGCAATTGTCCTACGAATCTAGGGAAGAGATGTGGAAAAGAGGAATCCCGAACGGTCATGTTTTTGTAGCGGAGAATGAAAATGGAGAAATTGTTGGGTTTGCTTGTGGTGGAAAAGAGCGCAGTGGGAATTATGAAAGCTATCAGGGTGAACTCTACGCTATTTATATTTTAAAAGAATATCAAGGACAAGGCTTGGGCAAAAAGTTAGTAGTTCCTGTCGTTAAGCAGCTTTTGGACAAGGATATCAACACAATGCTAGTATTAGTATTGGTAGAAAACAAATCCTGTCTATTTTATGAAACGCTTGGAGCTCGTAAATTAGATACATTAGAAGTTGATATCGGAGGAAAAACTCTGAAAGAAGCAGTATATGGATGGGGCAATTTGAAAGTAAGCTTTAACACTATGTTCTAAAATAGGAGGCACAACATGCTCGCAACACTTACTAAAAAAGAATCAAATTACATAGCAACATTTGAACGCCATTATCCACACTCAATTGATAAGGTTTGGGGAATGCTTACCGACAACGATAAACTACCCACATGGTTTCCGGAATTAAAAGTCGATGAACTTCGAAAGGGTGGTCGTATTCTTTTTGATATGGGAAATGGAACCTTCGAAGAAATGACGATCACTGACTTTAGTGATCACTCTGTATTAGAATTCACCTGGGCAGATGACAGTGTTCGCTTTGAGCTTTCTTCAGAGCAGGAGGGATGTAAGCTGCTTTTAATTGAAATAATTAAAAAGCTTACAGACCATACGCCTAGAGATTTAGCAGGTTGGCATGTATGTCTTGATGTCATCGGCATGTTACTAGATGGCAAACAGGTGGAAAACCGTAAACAAATGTGGGAACCATTGTACCAGCAATACGTCCAAGCTCTATCAAAAATTTAATCAAATAATGCGGAAGGAGCCTGTCCAATGGGATGTGGCTTCTTTTTTATGAAAAAATTAAAGGAAAACCAATGCAAATCTAGAATTAGAATACATAATGAAACCCCTTATGAAATGGAGAGAGTAGAGTACATATGACATTTGTTTTTCTCGCCATCATAGTTGGAGCCGTAAGTTTATCGATTTTTAAAGCCATTCGAAAGAAAAAACTACCTAGTAATAACTATACTCCGTTTGATGATATAACCGAGGGAAGAACGGAAGTTAAAGAATGAAGGAGGAGTCCTAAAATGAAACAAAAACTCCTACGCGTTGGAACTACCTATCTACCAGTAACGAATATACAGAGTTCAACAACCTGGTACACAGAAAACCTTGGGGCTACGCTTAACTATATCGACGAGGACAAAGCCATCCTTGATTTGGCGGATCAAAGTTTTTTCCTTATTGCTGCGCCGGAAGGACAGACTTTGAACTTCACTGATGCTAAAGGTGAGGAACGTTTTTCTATAACCTTTGAGGTTGATGGTTTACAGGCTTTAAAGAATTTACGTAAAGAATTCAAAGAACTTCAAATCATGGTTGGGGAAATCGAAGACCGAGGTCATGCCGGGAAAAACTTTGTTTTTAGAGATCCAGATGGCAATCAGTTTGACGTTTGGAGCGAACTAAGCCCAATTTTCAAAAAGAGGGGGAAAGAGAATGCAAGCATTATTAGTGATTGATGTTCAAAACGGCATTGTAAATTTTAAAGGCTTTAATGAGGAACTTGCGAAAATTCAACAAATCATTCAGGATTTCAAAGCGAAAAAGCTACCAGTAATCATGGTTCGGCATTTCGATAAAAACGAAGGGAACCCTCTTCACAGAAATTCAGCATGTTCCGAGATTCACGAATCAATCAGGGACTTCGCTGATTATGTTGTTGAAAAAGAAACACCAAGTGCATTTTTTCAAACGAATCTATCATCCATTCTAGAGGAATTAGGAGTTAAACATATTTTCATAACGGGTTTTGAAACTGAATTTTGCTGCATGTTTACAGCTATTTCGGGATATGACCGAGGGTACAAAGTAACCTTTGTGGAGGATGCGACTGGTACAACGAATACAGATGAAACATATGAGATGAAGGGACTTGATATTAAAGATTTTGTCGGAACTGTCCTAAACTGGTCAGAAGCTGTTGAGGTCCTTTACTTCAGTGAATATCAGGAGATGTATAAAAAATGAAGAAAGCTTTGGAGCTTAGAAAAGATGGTCGTCTCAAAGAATCAAATGAGCAGCTTTTGAGTTTGGTGGAATTGTCGCCTGAGGACCCAGAATTAAATTATCAAGTTGCTTGGAGCTACGATGTCCTTGGTTTGGAGGTGGAAGCTGTCCCTTTTTATGAAAAGGCAATTACATTAGGTTTAGAGGGCGAAGATTTGGAAGGAGCCTTACTTGGATTGGGTAGCACCTATCGCACCCTTGGCGAGTATGAAAAATCCGAGGCTGTCTTGTTAAGGGGTACGGAGCAGTTTCCTGAAAATCACGCGATGAAGGCTTTCTACGCAATGGTACTTTATAATCTTGGTCGACATCAGGAGGCAATGGGGTTTCTTTTAAAAAGTTTAACTGGGACATCGAAAGATACGTCTATACAGAAGTACAAACGCGCCATCGAGTTTTATGCCGATAATCTGGATGAAATATGGAGATGAAATAACCCTCCGCGACTGGAGGGTTACACTTCTATAATAAATGGAAGAATCATTGGTTTACGTTTTGTTTGTGCGAATAAATATTGTCCAACAGCCTTTTTAATTTCTTTTTTCATCGCATTCCACTGGTACTTGTTTTCACTTTGAAGGTCTAGAATTGCTTTTTTCACAAGTCGATTTGTCTCGCGTAAAAGCTCTTCAGAATCCCGGTTAAATACAAAACCCCGAGTAATCGTATCCGGACCCGACAGGATTTTCTGATCCCTTTTACTCAGCGTGACAACGATGACGACCATGCCATCTTCAGACAACTGCTTACGGTCACGTAAAATAATATCACCAACATCGCCGACACCAACCCCGTCCACATATGTATCGCCGGAAGGAATTTTCCGAGTTTGACGCGCCTCCGAATTATTAACATCAACCACATCGCCATTTTGAATGATAAAAACATTTTCTGGCTCCACACCAACGGAGACTGCAAGTGACTTATGCTGATGAAGCATCCGATACTCTCCGTGAATGGGAATAAAGTAAGTTGGTTTCATTAAAGTTAACATCAGCTTGAGGTCATCCTGAAACCCATGACCGGAAACATGCATCCCAGTCGCGCTTCCTCCATATAAAACAACCGCCCCAAGTTGAAACAAATTATCGATAATACGAGAAACATTTTTTTCATTGCCAGGAATCGGACCGGCCGCTAGAATCACTGTATCTTCAGGAAGAATTTGTACGTCACGATAGCTTGCATTCGAAAGACGTGCAAGCGCAGCCATCGGTTCCCCCTGACTTCCCGTACATAAAATACAAACCTTCTCAGGTGCTAAATTGTTCGCTTCTTGCGCATCAATCAGCATGCCATCCGGAATGTACAGATAGCCACGTTCGACCGCAACATCCACGACATTCACCATACTTCTCCCGAGCAGTGCTAGCTTTCGATTTGTCTTCATAGCTGCTTCAACAACCTGCTGAACTCGACTAATATTGGAGGCAAACGTTGAAACAAATACCTTTCTATTTGCTTTCATAAAAGCTTCCTCAATTACGTGACCGACCTTTAACTCAGTAGGCGTTGAACCCGGGCGCTCCGCATTCGTACTTTCTGATAATAAAACAAGCACACCCTCACGCCCAATTTCAGCCATCCGATGAATGTCTGAATGCTGATCATTCACTGGTGTCAAATCAAACTTAAAATCACCAGTATGAACAACCTTGCCCTCAGGCGTATCAAACACAATTCCGAGGCAGTCCGGAATACTATGATTCACTTTAAAAAAGGAAACCACAGTTTTGCCAAACTCGAGCATAGAGTCTGCGTCAATCGGAATTAGTTTTGTATCTGCAAGAAGACGATGTTCCGTCAGCTTCAATTCAATTAAACCAAGCGTAAACCTTGTCGCATAAATCGGCACATTGAGCTTTTTTAGAAAATAAGGTATCCCGCCAATATGATCCTCATGCCCATGCGTAATCAGCATCCCGCGAATTTTCTCCCGATTTTCCTCCAAATAGGTCAGGTCCGGAATAATTAAATCAATCCCAAGCAAACTCTCATCCGGAAACTTCGACCCACAATCAATTACAAAAATATCATCCTCAAACTGCACCACATACATATTTTTCCCAATCTCATGAATCCCACCAAGTGCAAAAATGGACAATCTATTCTCCAACAAAATCGCCTCCTACATCTTAAATCGTGTCCTTAGTTTTACCAAAGGCGGGTGGAATTATTTATATTGGGTTCCAGATTGTGTTAATAAGGTGGGGAATCACAGATCCATCATGTGATTTTTGCTAAAAACCATAGTCTTGGGATAAAAACCATAGAAACGAAATAAAAGCCATAAGTGTCTCGTTAAAAACCATAGAATCAACATAAAAACCATAAGAAGAGAATCCTTGAAAAAACTTTTAAATTTTTACAGGAATTTTGCATAATTTGTAGAAAATTGATGTATTAAATATTAAAGGAGCGTACTAGATGAATAAAAAAGAACTAAAAATTCCACGTAGAGTAAGGAAATTAAAAGCTTTAATAAGAAGATTGGCAGAAACCTATCCAAAATATCAAGAAATTAGCGAAGAGTATGGTAGAAGAATGGCAGGATACCGCGGAGAACAATCTTTACTATACTATTTAACCTTTTTAAAAGAAAAAAACTACCTAATCTTTCACAACCTTCGCCTCCCCGATATCTCCGGTAAGCACTTTTTTGAAATAGACATACTTTTAGTTAGTCCCAAATTCATTCTAATTATTGATGCAAAACATTATCGAGGTGAACTATATTTTGACGGGAAGTTTGATCAATTCATTCAAACTTACAAGGATACGAGGAAATCATATAGCTGTCCGGTTGCCCAAATCAATAGACACCAACTACAACTCACCAGACTTCTGGAAACCTTCAAAATACCCACAATTCCTATTGAAACCCTAGTTGTTTTCACAAATCCAAATGCGATTATTGATGCTAGTAAAGATTTTAAATACAATCATAAAGTAATTAAAAGTCCAAGTTTTATCCAAAAGATTGAGTTATTTGAGAAGAGAAACAAGGAGGAAGTTCTAGATAAAAAACAAATTCAAAAACTTTCAAAGTTACTTTTAAAGCTTCATACGCCTCATGACGAAGATATCCTGAAACAATTTGGAATAAAAGGACATGAACTCATTAAAGGAGTGCGCTGTCCGAAATGCGATTATCTGCCAATGAAACGTAACCCAAGATCCTGGTTTTGCCCATCTTGCCGCTATTCTTCCCAAACAGCCTATTTAGAATCTATTACCGATTACTCTCTTTTGATAGGCAATACGATTACGAATTGTCAATTGCGTGATTTTCTATATATACAATCAAAATCTACTGCATCTAACATCTTATCTTCATTAAACTTGAATTATAAAGGAACTTTTAAAGACAGAAT
>NZ_JBALOX010000134.1:0-2506 GCF_036965165.1 Bacillus sp. JJ1521
ATTCAATGGTTGCTCGTATGACTGAGCTTCGCGACACTGTTGCAGCCGCAATTGAAGGAAAACAATTACAACCGGTAATTGTTGAAAGATTCCGTGACGACGAAAAATAATGAAACTTTCATACTAAGAGAGAAGAATGAAAATTCTTCTCTTTTAGTACTGGAATATGGTAAGATATATATCATTAAACGTAAATTAGACGTTCTAGGATTACTAGGAAGGGGAATATCAAATGACAGTTGAAACTGAATTACATGTTGCGGTTGTAGGTGCTACAGGTGCAGTCGGAATGCAAATGATTAAAACACTTGAAGAAACGAATTTTCCATTAACAAAACTAACTTTATTATCATCAGAGCGTTCTGCTGGTAAAAAGATTACGTATAACGGTAAAGAAGTAACAGTTGAAGTTGCAACACCTGAAAAATTTGAAGGTGTTGATATTGCTTTATTTAGTGCAGGTGGTGGCGTTTCGAAAGAGCTAGCTCCAGAGGCTGTAAAACGTGGGGCTATTGTTGTAGACAACACTAGTGCATTTAGAATGACTGAAAATGTACCTCTTGTTGTTCCTGAGGTAAATGAAAATGACCTTCTTAATCATAATGGTATTATCGCAAATCCAAACTGCTCAACCATTCAAATGGTAGTAGCCTTGGAGCCAATTCGTAAGGCATATGGTTTATCAAAAGTAATTGTTTCAACTTATCAGGCAGTATCGGGTTCTGGCGTAGCAGCCATCACTGAAATGAAAGAGCAGACAAAGGCAATCATTGAAGGAAATGAATTTTCACCAGAAGTTTTACCTGTTAAAGGGGACAAAAAGCATTATCAAATCGCCTTTAATGCTATTCCACAAATTGATAAATTTGAAGATAATGGTTTCACTTTTGAAGAAATGAAAATGATTAACGAAACGAAAAAGATTATGCATTTACCGGATCTTCATGTTGCTGCAACCTGTGTTCGTTTACCAGTTGAAACAGGACATTCTGAATCTGTTTATTTTGAAACATCACTAGATGGAGTTTCTGCACAAGAAGTAAAAGATTTATTAGCCTCTGCCCCAGGAATTGTATTAGAGGATAATCCGGCTGAGCAAGTATATCCAATGCCAATTCATGCAGTTGGTAAAAAAGATGTATTCGTAGGAAGAATTAGAAAAGACTTAGACCAAGATAATGGATTCCACATGTGGGTAGTTTCTGACAACCTATTAAAAGGTGCTGCATGGAACTCAGTACAAATTGCTGGCAGTCTATTAAAACTAGGTTTAGTTGCAAAATAATCGTTTTAACCAAACATGAGGTGGTTTCATGAATATCGTTGTACAAAAATTTGGCGGAACCTCAGTTCGAGATGAAGAATCTCGTGAAAGAGCAAAAAAGCATATTGAAAATGCTGTTTCAGATGGATATAAAGTAGTAGTTGTTGTATCTGCTATGGGACGCATGGGTGATCCGTATGCAACGGATACACTGTTAAGCTTAGTGGGGGACCAAAACTCAAAGATTAGCAATAGGGAAATGGATATGCTTGTGTCTTGTGGTGAGATTATTTCCAGTGTTGTTTTCACCAATATGTTAAATCAGACTGGAATCTCTGCAGCTGCCCTAAATGGTGGGCAGGCTGGCTTCCGAACAAATAATGATCATTCAAATGCTAGAATTACTGAAATGAAGTGCGACAGATTACTACAAATTCTTGAAGACCATGATGTTGTAGTTGTCACAGGCTTTCAAGGCATCTCTAAAATAGGGGATATTACGACTTTAGGCAGAGGTGGAAGTGACACATCCGCGGCTGCCCTTGGTGTTGCACTACAAGCTGAATGGATTGATATTTTTACAGATGTAGAAGGTGTCATGACTGCTGACCCTCGCATCGTTGGGGATGCAAAGCCTTTATCTGTGGTCACATATAATGAGATTGTAAACATGGCATACCATGGCGCGAAAGTCATTCACCCGCGTGCTGTTGAAATTGCGATGGAGGCAAAGGTACCAATTAGAGTGCGTTCGACTTACAGTGATGCACCAGGTACACTTGTGACAACAAAAGAAAAGCGCACAGGCGTTGAGGTCAAGGAAAGATTGATCACGGGTATTGCTCATGTGACAAATGTAACTCAATTGAAGGTTCAAGCAAAGAAGGGCCAGTATAATCTTCAAACAGAAGTTTTTAAGTCCATGGCAAATGAGAAAATTAGCGTAGATTTCTTTAATATAACGCCAAATGGAGTTGTCTATACCGTTTCAGGGGAAATGACAGAACGTGCTGTTCATAAACTGAAAGAATTGGGATATGAACCTCAAGTGACTGAAAAATGTGCGAAGGTATCAACAGTTGGAGCTGGAATGAATGGGGTACCAGGAGTAACAGCTCGTATTGTAACAGCACTTTCGGAAAAAGGAATTCAAATCCTACAATCTGCAGATAGCCATTCAACCATTTGGGTTCTTGTAAAAGAATCAGAAATGAAGGAAGCAATTAATGCACTGCACAAAGC
>NZ_JBALOX010000134.1:2553-19001 GCF_036965165.1 Bacillus sp. JJ1521
GTAGACTATTAAGATGAAGAAGCAGGGAGCCTCCGATTGGCGGGGGTGTCCTTTTCTTATTCAATATCAATTGTTTTTAATTTTTTGATTAAGCCTAGGGGTTTTTATTGATATTCTAGGCGTAATTGATGGGAGTAGGTGTAAAAGCATGATTGACTTTGGAAGAATCTCTACGGCGATGGTGACACCATTTGATAATAAAGGAAACATCGATTTCGGTAAAACAACACAGTTGATCAATTACTTAATAAACAATGGTACTGAATCACTGGTTGTAGCGGGTACAACAGGTGAATCTCCCACATTATCTTCTGAGGAAAAAGTGGCGCTTTTCCGTCACGTTGTAAAAGTGGTTGACGGCAGAATTCCGGTCATTGCTGGAACAGGAAGTAATAATACGTACGCATCAATGGAGCTTACCAAAAAAGCCCAAGAAGCTGGTGTTGATGGTATAATGCTCGTTGTTCCGTATTATAACAAGCCAAACCAGGAAGGTCTTTATCAGCATTTTAAAACAATTGCTGAATGTACAAATTTACCTGTTATGTTATACAATATTCCTGGTAGATCGGTTATTAATATGTCAGTTGAAACCATTATTAAGTTATCTAAAGTTCCGAATATCGTAGCTGTAAAAGAAGCAAGCGGGAGCTTAGAGGCTATGACTGAAATTATTGCATATACCGATGATCAATTTGAACTATACAGCGGTGATGATGGCATTACAATACCTGCGCTTTCAATTGGTGCAAAAGGTGTTGTATCGGTTGCTTCCCATGTAATTGGCAATGAGATGCAGCAAATGGTGAAGGCATTTTTAGCCGGTAATGTGGCCGAAGCTGCTAGCCAACATCAGAAGCTTTTACCAATCATGAAGGGCTTATTTACAGCCCCAAATCCTGTACCTGTAAAAACAGCTCTACAAATAAAGGGACTGGATGTAGGATCTGTTCGCCTGCCACTTGTCCCTTTAAACGAGCAAGAACGAATTCAATTATCAAATTTAATTTCAAATTAATAGTATGTATGAAAAAGTCAATCTTTGGTTGGCTTTTTTCTTTTGGAATGAAAAGGGGTCTAGTGTTTATACTAATTGGTAAATGGGTTGAAAGGAGAATACGATGAATAATAATCAATACATAAATGAAGAACAACCACAAGAGGATCAAGATAAAAATGGTTCAAAGGGTTCGTCATTAGTAGAAAAAATACAGCAATTAGGTCAAACAAATGTCCCCCAAATGTCCAATGATAGTAAGATCCATTGCCTAACCATTGTCGGTCAAATTGAAGGTCATATTCAATTGCCACCGCAAAATAAAACAACGAAATATGAACATGTTATACCTCAAATTGTTGCGATTGAACAAAATCCAAAAATTGAAGGTTTGCTCGTTGTTTTAAATACAGTTGGAGGAGATGTGGAAGCAGGACTTGCAATATCTGAAATGCTTGCATCGCTTTCAAAGCCAACTGTGTCTATTGTTTTAGGAGGTGGTCATTCGATTGGGGTACCAATTGCAGTAGCCTGTGATTATTCATTCGTTGCCGAGACCGCGACAATGACAATTCATCCCGTAAGACTAACAGGCCTTGTGATTGGAGTGCCACAGACGTTTGAGTACCTTGATAAAATGCAAGAGCGTGTTGTAAATTTTGTAACAAGTCATTCAAATATTTCAGAAGATAAATTTAAGGAATTGATGTTTTCAAAAGGCAATTTAACAAGAGATATTGGGACAAATGTAATTGGTTCGGATGCAGTGGAGTATGGACTCATTGATGAGATTGGCGGGATTGGTCAAGCAATAAAGAAATTAAATGAGTTAATTGATGAGAAAAATCTATCTGACGAAAGTGAGCAGATGATTCAATGATCTTATATACAATGATGCCGCACGAACTAATTTATCCACATACTGAAATTGAAGATAATCAATTGAAATATGTCGATGTAAATGGTGTTTCATTGGCTGTTAGCAGCTCCCAAAACGGTGAATACACAATTGAAAGGGTCATGAGCACGGATCCTCAGCATTTTCTAGATGGAAGATATTCTCCTGGACAAAAAATAAGATTTTGAGACATTTTGGTATAACCTTATTCAGAGAAGGCTACTACTTCGCCTGAATAAAGTTAAAGCCTCCGGCGGAGACATGCGATTTTCAACGGAACCTTTTCGAGCAGGCTCGTAAAAAATCTGGGCGCAAATGCACAAAGGCGCATTTGATTATGTTATAATTTAATTAGATTTTCATTAAGTAGGCAGCCATAATTTGGCTGCTTTATCTATTGATTGGTAGAGTAGGTGTAGTATGGCGAAACGAAAACGTAGACAGTCGAAGCGGAAAGATGAGTGGAAAAAAACACTAAAATTTGAATTGCTCGGATTATTATTGCTAGCTCTAGCATGTATAGGATTAGCCAGGCTTGGAACAGTGGGGACAGGGCTCGTCTATTTATTTCGATTTTTCCTTGGGAATTGGGACATTCTTGGATTAATCGGGCTCTTGTTAGTTTCACTTTATATCATTTGGAACCGTGCATGGCCTAGAATCATTACAAGGCAATTGATTGGAGTCTACTTAATCATTAGCGCAATGCTACTATTAAGTCATATTCCCTTATTTAATTTACAAACAAATGATGGCAAATTTACGGACCCTAGTGTTATCAAAAATACATGGAAAATGTTTTGGGCAGTTGTAAATGGCAATACGAGCACAACAGATTTAGGTGGGGGAATGATTGGTTCTATCCTTTTTGCTGCTTCGTATTTTTTATTTGATGAAACGGGTACTAAGATTATTTCCGTCTTTTTAATTGTAATTGGTGGTGTACTTGTTACGGGTAAATCGCTTCATGACACAATTGCGAAAATTTTTAGTCCTGTTGGTACATTTTTTAAAAACCAATGGATTGCATTTGTTGATGATATCAATAATTGGTCCCAGCAACGTAAAAATCAGCCAAAAAAAGAAAAACGAAGTAAGAAAGAGGCTAAAAAACAGGAAGTTCACTTTTCACAAGAAGACCCAATCGAAGAAGTACCAGTTGAGATTCCAATTGAGCCGATTATCTCGAACTTTGCAGACAAGGCTTATACTAGAGACCAAGAGAACCATCACGAAAAACATGAGCAACAACGTCATGCAAAAGATGATGACCATGATGAAAAAATGCCAATTACCTTTTCAGATGGCGAACTGGAGAATGTAGATTATCAATTGCCACCAATTGAGCTTCTGCATCCTCCAAAACAAACAAGTCAAAGTGCGGAACATGAAAATATTTATGAAAATGCTAGAAAGCTAGAAAAAACATTCCATAGCTTTGGGGTAAAGGCTAAGGTGACAAAAGTTCACCTCGGTCCAGCTGTGACAAAATATGAAGTATACCCTGACGTTGGGGTAAAAGTAAGTAAAATCGTTAATTTAAGTGATGATTTAGCACTTGCATTAGCAGCAAAAGATATTCGGATTGAGGCTCCTATCCCAGGTAAATCGGCAGTTGGAATTGAAGTCCCGAATTCCGAAATCGCTGTTGTATCTTTACGTGAGGTGCTAGAAGATATTGAACCTCAGCGTTCAGATGCTAAGTTATTAATTGGGCTTGGCCGTGATATTTCGGGTGAGGCTAAATTTGCGGAACTTAATAAAATGCCTCACTTATTAGTAGCAGGTGCTACAGGAAGTGGTAAGAGTGTATGTATTAATGGCATTATTACGAGTGTACTAATGAGGGCAAAACCTCATGAAGTGAAAATGATGATGATCGATCCAAAAATGGTTGAATTAAATGTGTATAACGGAATTCCACATTTATTAGCACCGGTTGTAACAGATCCTAAAAAAGCTTCGCAGGCTCTTAAAAAAGTCGTGAATGAAATGGAACGAAGATATGAATTATTCTCACATACCCATACGAGAAACATTGAGGGATACAATGAATATATACGTCGTCATAATAGTGAAGAAGAGGCGAAGCAACCTTCTCTTCCATACATTATCGTGATCGTTGATGAGCTAGCAGATTTAATGATGGTTGCCTCATCGGATGTTGAGGATTCTATCACACGTTTAGCACAAATGGCTCGTGCTGCTGGAATTCACTTAATTATTGCTACGCAGCGACCTTCTGTTGACGTTATCACTGGGGTTATTAAAGCAAATATTCCTTCACGTATTGCTTTCAGTGTTTCTTCACAAACAGACTCTAGGACAATTCTAGATATGGGTGGAGCCGAGAAATTACTAGGTCGAGGTGACATGTTATTTTTACCAGTTGGTGCCTCAAAGCCTGTTCGTGTACAAGGTGCGTTTTTGTCGGATGATGAGGTCGAAGAGATTGTTAATTTTGTCATTTCTCAACAAAAAGCTCAATATCAAGAGGAAATGATTCCGACAGATACGGTTGAAGCAACTGATGAAGTGGATGATGATTTATATGATGACGCTGTACAGCTTATTATTGAAATGCAAACAGCATCCGTGTCAATGCTGCAACGAAGATTTCGGATAGGATACACAAGAGCTGCAAGACTGATCGATGCTATGGAACTAAGAGGTATAGTTGGTCCATATGAGGGAAGCAAACCAAGGGCAGTCCTTGTTTCAACAAAAAATGAAGATGTAGGTAGTTAAACCTAATTGTATAAAGAAGGGCAGATGCTCTTCTTTTTTTTTCGACAAATTGCGCAATTGTTATTTATTTCTTATGGAAAAAATGATATAGTTATTGTCGGATTAATATCGGTCTAACATCAGAGGTCTGATGACTATACATAAACTGGGGGAACTGCAGATGACTATCAAGTTAGATAATCGACCATTGTATTTGCAAGTGATAGATCAAATCAGACTTGATATTGACAACGGAGTCTACAAAGAAAAAGAAAAGCTACCATCAGAATTTCTCCTAGCAAAACAATTAGGTGTTAGTAGAGCAACGTTAAGAGAAGCTTTACGAATACTAGAAGAAGAGAATGTCATTATTAGAAGACATGGTGTTGGAACTTTTGTAAACGCAAAACCTCTTTTTAATTCCGGAATTGAGCAAATAAGCAGTATAACCGATATGATTATTCAAGCTGGAATGTCACCTGGAACAATCTTTTTATCGCAAACAGTGAAGGGACCTACTGACGGTGATATAAAAGGGTTTAGTTGTATAGAAAATGAAGAAATAACAGTGATTGAGCGGGTACGTACAGCAAACGGTGAGCCTGTTGTGTATTGTATCGATAAAATACTGAGTAAAAATTTACCTTCCAGTTATTCACATGAGGAATCGCTCTTTGAATTATTAGAGTATAAAGCAGGAAGAAAAATAACATATGCCGTGACCCATATTGAACCAATTGGGTACCATGAGATCATTTCCCCTATTTTAAATTGTGATCCGGAAACTGCCCTTTTGCTATTAAAACAAATGCATTATGACGAAAATGATCAACCTGTATTATTTTCACAAAATTATTTTAGAGCTGACGTATTTTCCTTCCATGTTGTTAGAAAACGTGTATTATAAAAATGGAAAAAAAAGGTACACTTTAAGGAGGTGAATAAGTAGTCCGTTACTAACAAATATTTTAAAGTAAGAATTTGTTTTAATTAAATTTTTTTAGGGGGTTAATTCATGTTTAAAAAGAAAGCAGGTTTTGGTCTTGCATTTCTTCTTGCAGCTGGAACATTACTAGGTGCATGTGGAGGTGCTGGTGACGAAGGTAAAGGTGAAGGAAATGGCAAAGGTGCTGACCTGAAAGTAGGTATGGTTACGGATGCTGGTACAATTGATGATAAATCATTTAACCAAGGTACATGGGAAGGTATCTTAGCTGCGAAGGATGAGCTAGGAATTCAAGAAAAATATCTTAAGCCAGCTGGTACTACTGAAGCAGAATACTTAAAAGAAATGGGTAACCTTTACGATGCAGGCTACAAATTCATCGTAGCGCCAGGATTCAAATTTGAAACAGCAATCTTTCAAGCACAATCTAAATATGAAGATGCAAAATTTATTATTCTAGACGGTAATCCGCACAAAGGTGACTTTGTTCCAGCTGTTGCTGATAACACTGTCGCTGTATTCTTTGCTGAGCATGAATCCGGTTTCTTAGCTGGTGTAGCTGCTGCTCTTGAACTAAAAGAAGGAGAAGCAGGATTTATCGGTGGTATGGAAATTCCAGCTGTTCAAAAGTTTAACTGGGGCTTCCAACAGGGTGTAGCTTATGCGAACGAAAACCTAGGAACAAATTTAACGATTAAAGCAGACAACGTAGTATATCAAGGTTCATTTGATAACTCAGCTGCTGGTCAACAAATTGCTGCACAAATGTATGATCGTGGAGTAAATGTAATCTTTGCTGCTGCTGGTGGTGTAGGTGTTGGTGCGTTTACTGAATCTAAAAACCGTGCTAAAGCAGGCGAAGAAGTTTGGATGGTTGGTGTTGACGTTGACCAATATTCTGAAGGAATTTATGAAGGTGAAAAGTCTGTTACTTTAACGTCTGCAATGAAGAAGCTTGCTCACGCAACTCAAGAATTAATTGGACAAGAGCTAAATGGAGAATTCCCTGGTGGAAAAACTTTAACCTATGATGTTACAAATGATGGTGTAGGTATTCCAGATGAAAATCCTAACTTAAGCGATGAAACTGTAACTCAAGTAAAGGATATTTTTGAAAAGCTTAAATCTGGTGAAATTAAAGTCTCCGGTGAACAAGGTGATCTAATCAAGTAAGTTTGTTTAAAAAGAGACGGTTTTGATCCGTCTCTTTTGTATATAACCTAAAAACGTGAATGTAACACAACTTTCTACATTTTTTGGTGTGGATAGGGGACTCCTAATAAGGGACTAGTCTAGAAAAAAGGTGAGTGCTACTATGGAATATGTTGTAGAAATGTTGAATATTAGGAAAGAATTTCCTGGTATCATAGCAAATGATAATATCACTCTTACTTTAAAAAAGGGAGAGATACACGCTCTACTTGGTGAAAATGGAGCAGGTAAGTCCACTCTTATGGGTGTTTTATTTGGAATGTATCAGCCTGAGCAAGGAATTATTAAAGTAAATGGGGAACAAGTGCATATCACCAATCCTAATGTGGCAAACCGCCTCGGTATTGGTATGGTGCATCAACATTTTAAATTAGTTGATAATTTTACGGTTACTGAAAATATCATCTTAGGAAGCGAGCCTATCAAGAATGGGGTTGTCCTTGATATTAATAATGCCGCAAAACGGATTGAGGAATTGTCAAGCATTATGGATTGAATGTAGACCCACATGCAAAAATAGAAGACATCTCTGTTGGAATGCAGCAACGGGTGGAGATTATAAAGATGCTTTTTCGTGATGCCGATGTACTTATTTTTGATGAGCCTACAGCAGTATTAACTCCAAATGAAATAGATGAATTAATGAAAATCATGCGTAATTTGATTAAAGAAGGAAAATCTATCATCATCATTACACATAAATTGAAGGAAATTAAGGCTGTAGCTGACCGCTGTACCGTTATTCGTCGTGGTAAATACATAGGAACAGTAAATGTAGCTGAAGCAAGTGAAGCAAGCTTAGCAGAGATGATGGTTGGTCGCCATGTTTCCTTTAATGTAGATAAAGTAGAAAGTAAACCAGGTGAAATGGTATTAGAAATAGATTCTCTTTCCGTAAAAAATAATCGAAAAGTTTTAGGATTAAAGAACTTTTCTCTAAATGTACGGAAAGGAGAAATTGTGGGTATTGCAGGTGTTGAAGGAAATGGTCAATCTGAGTTAGTAGAAGCGATAACAGGTCTTCGGAAGGCTGAATCAGGAAAAATTTTATTAAACGGTGAGGATATCACAACTCTATCGGTTCGTAAGAGAATTGATAAGGGAATTGCTCATATTCCTGAAGATAGACAAAAGCGTGGACTTGTTCTAGACTACTCACTTCAATCCAATATGGTACTTGAGGTTTATAATAAACCACCGTTTTCAAAGTATGGTCTATTAAAAGTTTCTGCAATGAAAGAATATGCAAAGAAAATATTAGAAAATTTTGATGTGCGTTCAGGAGAAGGGGAAGTTTCCATAGCAAGAACCTTATCCGGTGGTAACCAACAAAAAGCAATCATAGGACGTGAACTTGAATTAGATCCTGAATTGCTAGTTGCCGTTCAACCAACTCGTGGACTTGATGTTGGGTCTATTGAATATATTCATAAACGATTGATTGAACACCGTGATAAAGGAAAAGCAGTACTTTTAATCTCTCTAGAACTAGATGAAGTATTGCAGCTATCTGATCGCATTGCCATCGTTAACAATGGTGAACTCATTGGAATTGTGAACGCATCTGAAACAAATGAAAATGAGGTTGGTCTCATGATGGCTGGTGTAGGTAAGGAGAGAAGTGTATGAGAACTACAATTGTTTCATTAATTGCAGTACTTTTTGGTTTAATCGCCGGTGGAATATTAATGCTCTTTATTGGAAGCAATCCTTTCGAAGGATATAGTTACTTGCTCCAAGGAGGATTAAAAAACATCTCAAGGATTGGTGATACATTAGCTACGGCAACACCATTAATCTTTACAGGTTTATCAGTAGCTTTCGCATTCCGTACAGGTCTATTTAATATAGGGGCTTCTGGTCAAATGTTAATCGGTGGACTTCTTGCAACGGCGGTTGGATTAACTCTTGACCTTTCAAGACCAATTCTTTTAGTTGTAATGATTTTAGCAGGACTACTAGGCGGAGCACTTTGGGCATTTATTCCTGGACTGTTAAAGGCAAAATTTAATGTACATGAAGTTGTTTCAACAATCATGATGAACTGGGTTGCATATTGGACAGTTTATTATGTTGTGCCTGGTTATTTTAAAGGAGAGTTTCTTGAGACTGAATCAAGAAAATTAGCAGATGAAGCTACCTTACGTGTGCCATTTTTAACTGAAATGTTCCAAGGCTCTTATATCAACCTTGGTCTTTTCTTAGGAATTATCGCTGTTATTATCGTAGGTTTCATTATTAATAAAACTACGTTAGGGTTTGAATTAAAAGCCGTTGGGTTTAACCGACATGCTGCAGAATTTGCAGGTATGCGAGTAAATTCAAATATTGTATTATCTATGCTAATTTCTGGTGGATTAGCAGGACTTGCTGGGGTTGCAATGTATACAGGAAATGCAACCAGCATGCAAATTGGTATTTTGCCATCACAAGGCTTTGATGGCATTGCCGTTGCACTACTCGGGGCTAACCATCCAATTGGAGTATTTTTTGCAGCTGTATTTTTTGGAATTCTTTATTCTGGAACAGGATTTATGAACGCAATGACTGAAATCCCACCGGAAATTGCAAATACGATTATTGCGATTATTATTTATTTTGCGGCTACAAGTATTTTAATCCAGCGTTTATTGAATAAGTTTAAGAAACGTCGTAATAATTCTAACGGTGCTGCTGTGAAAAAGGAGGAAGCGTAAAATGTGGTCTATAATAGAACAAATCTTTCCATATGCAATCGTTTTTACGATCCCTCTTCTTATTACAGCACTTGGAGGTTTATTCAGTGAACGAAGTGGAGTCGTCAATATTGGCTTAGACGGTCTAATGATATTTGGGGCTTTTGCAGGGGCATTGACAGTTAATTATCTTCAAAGTACATCTTTAAACCATAATTTAGTTCTTTGGATCGGATTATTAGCTGCGGCGATTGTGGGGATGATCTTTTCTCTCTTACATGCATTCGCTAGTATTAACTTAAATGCCGACCAAATTATCAGTGGTACTGCAATCAATATGATTGCGGGTGCATTAACGGTATTCTTAGCTCGAAATATAACTGGTAGTGGAAATATCCGTATTACAAGTGGTTTTGCACCGTTTAATATTCCGGGACTGTCCTCTATTCCAGTTATCGGTGATCTGTTTTTTACTAAAACGTATTTAACTACATGGTTTATTCTACTTGTTTTAATAATTAGTGCATTTGTTTTATACAAAACTAAAACAGGACTTCGCTTACGGTCTTGTGGTGAATTCCCGCAAGCTGCTGAGGCTGCAGGGGTTAATGTAAGACGCGTACGCTACCTTGGGGTAATACTTTCTGGAGCATTTTCGGGTTTAGGCGGAGGTCTTATCATTGTTACGTATGCTGGTGAATTTACGGGTACAGTTTCCGGTTTAGGGTTTTTGGCACTTGCGTCATTAATCTTCGGACAATGGAAGCCACTTGGAATATTGGGTGCTACCTTATTCTTTGGTTTTGCAAGTACTGTTGCCAACGTTTCACAGGTTATCCCAGAGCTTGCGGTTGTTCCTCCAATTCTTTTGAAGATTTTCCCTTATGTGGTAACTTTAATTGCATTGGTTATATTCTCTAAATCTTCTCAAGCACCAAAAGCTGCTGGAGAACCGTTTGATTCAGGAAAACGATAAGATAATCATTTTTTAAGGAATGGCAGAATGCCATTCCTTTTTTATAGGGAAAATTTTGGATCAAAACTTGAAATTATTACTAATTTGAGGTTATAGTGATTTTAAGATTAATTAAACGTCTTTGGTTGAAAAATAGCCATAAAGGGTTTTGCTATGACCAAAAAGGAGGCTATGTTTACATGTTTTTATTGGATGAAACTGAGCATAAATTAAATGGGTTGACACTGCATACGATTAAAACAGATAAATTTAAAACGAATACCATTGTACTTAGAATAAAAGCCCCGCTCCAGGAGGAGTACGTAACACAGAGGGCATTGCTTCCCTATGTCCTGCAAAGTGAAACAACTAGTTACCCGCAGACAACAAGTCTACGTTCTTATTTAGACGAATTATATGGGGCTGTGTTATATGTGGATTTAGCGAAAAAAGGTGAAAATCACATTATTACCTTTTTCATTGAAATTGCAAATGAAATATTTTTAAAAGACCAGACACCATTGCTTGATAAAGCGATTTTCTTGTTACAGGAGATGGTGCTTTCACCTATTACGGAAAATGGAGCTTTTAAAAGTGCAACTGTTGAAAAAGAAAAACGTAGCCTAAAACAGCGAATACAAGCCGTTAATGATGATAAAATGAGGTATTCGAATTTACGGCTAGTAGAAGAAATGTGTAAGGATGAACCATATCACCTCCACGTAAACGGAAGAATTGAAGATATTGATAGCATTTCAGCAGAATCCTTATACAGTTATTATCAAAAAGCGATCGCAGAAGACGAGATAGACCTCTATATTATTGGAAATATCGAACCTGAAAAGGTAAAGGAAACTGTTTCATCTGCCTTTGTATTTACAGCTCGAAGCAAGCGTTCACATGTGGAAATCAAATCAAAACAGGTTGAAAAAGTCAATGAGGTTATTGAAAAACAAGATGTTAAACAGGGTAAGCTTAATATTGGCTACCGGACAAATACAACATATAGTGATTCCGATTATGATGCCCTTCAAGTATTTAACGGGATTTTTGGTGGATTTTCGCATTCGAAGCTTTTTATTAATGTCCGTGAAAAAGAAAGCTTGGCCTATTATGCAGCATCAAGAGTCGAAAGTCACAAGGGTCTATTAATGGTGATGTCTGGAATCGATGATGCTAATTTTGACCGAGCGGTAACAATCATCAAGGAACAAATGCAAGCTATGATTGATGGTGATTTCACAGAAGAAATCCTGGCTCAAACAAAAGCAGTTATACGGAATCAACTTCTTGAAACAATAGATAATTCCAGAGGGATTGCAGAGGTTTTATATCATAATGTTATTTCTTCAAAACCGAGAAAACTCGAAGAATGGATTTCTGGAATAGAAGCTGTAACGAAGGAGGAAGTAGTTAATGTTGCTAAAAAAATTGACCTGGATACCATCTACTTCCTTACAGGATTGGAGAGTGGAAGGTAATGGAAAAAATCACATTTGATCAACTTCAAGAGGACCTTTTTCATGAGAAGCTTGACAATGGCCTAAATGTCTATATCCTTCCGAAAAAGGGATTTAATAAAACCTATGCTACCTTTACCACAAATTATGGTTCTGTGGATAATCAATTTGTGCCATTAGGAAAGGATGAATTCGATCATGTACCAGATGGGATTGCTCATTTTTTAGAGCATAAGCTTTTTGAAAAAGAAGATGGTGATGTATTCCAGGATTTTAGTAAACAGGGTGCATCAGCGAATGCGTTTACTTCATTTACAAGAACTGCTTATCTTTTTTCAAGTACATCCAATGTGGAATTGAACCTAAAGACATTGATTGACTTTGTTCAAAGTCCGTACTTTACCGAGAAAACGGTGGAAAAAGAAAAAGGAATCATCGGTCAAGAAATTACGATGTACGATGACAACCCTGATTGGAGACTATATTTCGGTGTAATTGAAAATATGTATAAAAATCATCCCGTACGAATTGACATTGCCGGAACAATTGATTCAATCGCCAAAATAACGAAAGATATGCTGTATGAATGCTATGAAACCTTCTATCATCCGAGCAATATGGTATTATTTGTTGTAGGTGCAATTGAACCGGAAAAAGTAATGGAGCAAATTCGTTCTAACCAAGCGGCAAAGGATTATCAGGATCAGCCAGAAATCAAGCGCCATTTTGAAGATGAACCAATCGAAGTAAATGAAAAAAAGAAAGTTCTTGAAATGAATGTTCAATCCTCAAAATGTATGGTAGGTGTAAAAGCATTAAATCCGTCACGTAAAGGCGACGAATTGTTGAAGCAAGAATTGTCAATTACGATCATTTTGGATTGGCTATTTGGAAAAAGCTCAAAGCATTATCAGGCGTTATATGATGAAGGCTTAATTGATGATACATTTTCGTATGATTATACCGAAGAGCAAGGCTTTGGTTTTGCCATAGTTGGTGGTGACACTCCTAACCCAGATGAATTATCTTCCAAAATAAGAACGATTTTGCTTTCAAGTAAAAATCAAGGGATCACTTCAGAAGAACTAGAGCGAGTGAAAAAGAAAAAAATTGGGGCATTTTTACGCTCCCTAAATTCACCAGATTATATTGCAAATCAATTTACAAGATATGCATTTAATGAAATGAATTTATTTGATGTCGTTCCAATAATGGAAAGCCTAACATTGGACGATATTACAAATACTGTGAATGAATTTTTTGAGGAAATTCGAATGACTGAGTGCCAGGTAATACCAAAAAGTTAAGGTTACGGAGCATCCTTTTATGAAAGGATGCTTTTTTAAGGGGAAATTAGTATGAAAAAATATGCGTTGATTACAGGGGCAAGTGGAGGGATAGGAAGCGCAATTGCAAAAGAAATTGCAAATCTTGGTTATTCGTTATACCTTCACTACCATGAAAATGAAATGGCAATTAAAAAAGTAGCAGAAGAATTAGCTCTTGATGGTGTGGAATCTTCTCTAATTAAGGCTGATTTAAGTCTGCCGAATAGTGTGGAACATGTAGTTAACCAAATTCAACATCCAATTGATACAATCATCCATAATTCTGGTAAAAGTGTCTTTGGGCTCATGACAGATTTTGACCAAAAGACGGTGGAACAAATGGTACAACTTCACATTAGTACACCGTATTTGTTAACAAAAGAATTGCTTCCAACAATGATTACTAAGAGAAGTGGAAATATCATCGTTATATCCTCGATTTGGGGAATCACGGGTGCCTCATGTGAGGTGCTCTATTCAATGGTAAAGGGTGGGCAAATTTCTTTTGTAAAAGCTTTGGCAAAGGAAGTTGCGCTAAGTGGAATTAGAGTGAATGCTGTTGCACCAGGTGCGATTAATACAAACATGCTTAAGGAATTTACCCCGGAAGATATGGAAGGCATTAGCGAGGAAATTCCAATGGGGAGAATTGGTGAGCCAAAAGAGGTCGCAAATGCGGTTGCTTTTTTACTTTCGGATAAGGCTTCTTATATTACGGGGCAAGTTTTGTCTGTAAATGGTGGTTGGCATTGCTAAACTTTTCTTTTAACGAATAAATTTTTTTCCAATCGACAAACTAACATTGTAATAACCTAATAAGGAGGGTCACTTATGTCAGTATTAGATAATTTCGAGGATTGGAAAAATTTTTTAGGTGATCGCTTGCAGCATGCTAAAACCGAAGGAATGGATCAAAACGTGATCAGTGATATGGCTCATCAACTAGGTGATTACCTTGCAAGTGAAGTTGAGCCGAAAAATGCTCAAGAAAAAGTATTGCGAGACCTTTGGAATGTTGCTTCTGAGGAAGAGCAACAAGCAATTGCTAATGTAATGGTAAAGCTTGTCCAATAGGTTTGGTGAGTGTTTGGAAACGAGAGAGGATTTTCCTCTCTTTTTTATTTTTTCAATCTCCTTCTTTTTTTTCTACCCCTCTATAAAATGTGAATGGATTAGTTTATAATAAAAATGATGCGTTATTTTATAATTGGGAATTTAACCACTATGAGGGGCTGGGGTATTTTGGAGAAAAAAGAGTGGTATTTGGAATATGAAATTGCAAAAAATCGCCCGGGACTTCTTGGGGATATTTCTTCATTATTGGGAATGCTTTCGATAAATATTGTTACAATAAATGGTGTAGACGATCGTAGAAGGGGAATGCTTTTATTATGTGATAGTAATGAGCAAATTGAAAGACTTGAATCAATTTTACATACAATGGATACGATAACCGTTACAAAGCTTAGAGAACCGAAGCTTCGTGATAAGCTTGCGGTCAGGCATGGACGATATATACAACGGGATGCAGATGATAAAAAAACATTCCGATTTACTCGCGATGAATTAGGGCTTCTTGTTGATTTTATGGCTGAGCTTTTTAAGCAGGAGGGCCATAAGCTTATTGGAATTCGTGGAATGCCAAGGGTCGGTAAGACCGAATCAGTTGTTGCTGCGAGTGTTTGTGCGCATAAAAAGTGGTTATTTGTTTCATCGACTTTATTAAAACAAACAATGAGAAATGAGTTGATTCATGATGAGTACAATGTCGATAATCTTTTTATTATCGACGGTATTGTTTCAACTAAGCGCGCAACTGAAAGACATTTGCAGCTAGTCAGGGAGATCATGAGACTTCCTGCTGTTAAATTAGTGGAGCATCCTGATATGTTTGTACGTCATACGGAATATACATTGAAGGATTTTGATTATATTATTGAATTACGAAATGATCCTGAAGAAGAAATTACATTTGATATCGAATACCAACAGTTTTCTAGGTCTGATTTTTCAGGTTTCGAATTTTAATTTTTTATAGTTAATCCTTTACTAAAGTAGGATAAAAATGCTAGTATTATGAACGCGAATACACCAATAGGTATTCTGTGAATTGGTAGGTGAATAAAATGACTGAATTAGGTTCTCGACTTAAAGAAGCAAGAGAACGAAAAGATCTAAGTTTAGATGATTTACAACAAATTACAAAAATTCAAAAGAGGTATTTGGTTGGAATCGAAGAGGGAAATTTTTCTGTAATGCCTGGTAAATTCTACGTCCGTGCATTCATTAAGCAATATGCAGAAGCGGTCGGGCTAAATCCTGAGGAAATATTTGAGGAATTTAAGTCAGAAATTCCAGGTACATATAATGATGAAATTCCTGAACAAATTTCAAGAGTACAATCGAGAAGGCAAATTTCTACGACCAGTTCGAAAATCGTAGATAAAGTACCGATGATTATATTGGTCCTTTTCCTTCTTGGTGGTGCGATGACGATCTACTGGTTTGTATCTAATAAGGATGTTGCCCAAGAACCGGATACGCAACTAGAGAGTCAGAAAACACAATATGAAGCATCAGATGAGCCACCTCCTGTACAGGATGAACAACAAAAAGAGGTAGCGAACGAAGAAGAACAGGTAGCCGGTGATACCGATAATGTTGAAGGAGAACCTGTAGAAGAAACTCAACCGCAGGAGCTAGTAGAAATTGCAAAAGAGAAGAGTACTGCAACTTTTGAGTTGAAAAATACGGATACTTTTAAGGTGAAACTTACAGCAAAAGCAGATGGGCAAGCATGGGTTTCTGTTAAAAATAGACAAGGTGAAAAATTCGTCTATAAAACAATAGCAAATGGTCAATCAGAGGAAATTGACCTATCGAACCAATCTGAAGTCAATTTTAATATTGGAAGGTCTTCAGATCTTGCAATCGAAATAAATGGTGTGCCATTCCAATATCCATTTAACACTGGAGAAGTTGTTCAACAGATTATTACCATTAAATTCACTCCTGAAACGCAAGAATAACAAAAAGTCATCATTATGATGGCTTTTTGTTTCGTATAAGTGGTATTATCACTATTATAAGTATTTTTATAACCTTATTATTCAGAAGCCCATACTTCTGCATAATAAAGTTAAAGCCTTCGGCGGATGCCACGATTTTTCAAAGGAAACTTTTCGAGCAGTAAGATCAAAGACTAAGTACGCCACTTCCTGTGGCAACGTCTTTATGATCACTTCCTGTG
>NZ_JBALOX010000135.1:0-10157 GCF_036965165.1 Bacillus sp. JJ1521
GCCGGAGGCTTAACTTTTTTAATTGGGTTTCGCCCCAACTAAAAAGTTACATATTTAGACAAAGACTTAATGCTTGTTCTCATGTATAATAAAGGAAACGGGTTAAAAAGGACTGATAGTTTGCTATTCAAAAGCCTAGAGTTCAAAAATTGTTATGGACAGAAGGTTAAAGTAATTGAAATTCCAGTACTGGAGAAAGGCAACACGTATCACTTTATGCTCGATTTTCATTTACAGGCATTTTTGTCGAAAATCATGATAAAATCAAGTCCAAATCAAATCTATTCGTTTCGAGAATATTTGAAGACTGTAGTTAAATGGACTGATTACGAACGTATTTTTCAACTTGATATTTTAAAACATAATGCGTAGTTTTTGATTGAGCCGATAAACAAATACGGCTTGGCGTATTTGCACCCNNTCTTACTGCTTGAAAAATTTCCTTTGAAAATCTGTGGCATCCGCCGGAGGCTAAACTTTATTCAAATTAAAAAATTGCCTATCACAGAATAATTATTAATTTTCAACCATCCCCACTTTTGGAAGTGGGGTCTTCTTTTGAATAAAGTTTAACATTTAAAATCGGTTCTTTTTTTGCATTCAACCATCAACTATGAGTAATTTACCCGTTAAAATAAGGACAGGCTATTTAGTGAAAATAGATGTATGTCAGCTGTAGGAAGTGAACATATGACAAAGGTGAAAATCGTAACAGATTCTACTGCAGATCTTTCAGAGGAGCTAGTAAAAGAACTAGGGATCTCAGTTGTCCCGTTATCCATCACAATTGATGGGGAAACGTTTCTAGACCGAGTGGATATTACCCCACGGGAATTTTTAACAAAAATGAAGCAAGCAACTGAACTGCCGAAGAGCTCTCAGCCGGCGGTTGGACATTTCGTCGAACTTTATGATCAATTAGGTAGAGATGGCAGCGAAATCATTTCCATCCATATGACAGGCGGGATGAGTGGTACAGTGGCATCTGCAGAAAATGCAGCTAGAATGAGCGAATCCAAGGTCACTGTAATTGATTCCATGTATATCTCTAGAGCCTTAGCATTTCAAGTTATTGAAGCTGCAAAAATGGCTAATGCGGGACAAGCGTTGGATGAAATTGTAAAACGGATTGAGGAAATTAGAGAAAATTCTACTTTATTTGTAACTGTTGATACATTGGAGAATCTTGTAAAAGGCGGGCGGATCGGAAAAGGCAAGGCATTTATTGGTTCTTTGTTAAACATTAAACCAATTGCCTCATTGCAGGATGGTGTCTATACTCCGGTGTCTAAGGTTAGAAGCCATGCAAAAATTGTGAAATACTTAAGTGAGAAATTTGCCGAAGATGTAAGTGAAAAAACGATAAAAGGTGTGGCAATCGCTCAAGTGGATGCAGCTGAGCTTGCTGAAAATTTAAAAGATGCGATTAAAAAGTTAACCGGATATGCCGACGTTGATATCGTCGAAACCACACCAGTAATCAGTACCCATACAGGCCCAGGAGCGATTGGGTTTATGTATTATGTGGAATAGAAGCACAAAAAAAGACGTGTGAGCAAATTCACACGTCTCTTTTTTAAATTTCAGGCATAGGAGTTGGTGTTGGGTTAGCATAGCCTTCTTTATAGGTTTCATCAATCAGAGCCCGAATTTCACTCAGTGATTTACCCTTCGAAGATTCCATTACGGATGTAGCAGCAATTTCCAAACATACCATACATTTTGTACCGTGATCATCCCAAACGATTCTCTCGCCATTGTTTTCATGAACAAAGCAATCATAATTATCACGATGACCTACAGAATCAGCGCAACCACAATAGCAAGGCATTGATTCTAACAGATCTTTATGCATTGCAGCAGCTTTATAAATCGTCACTATATCCTCGGATTTACCATTTAAAAAGGTGGGTAGCACGTCAATTGAAGCAGTTTCCTCACGAATATCTCCCATAACATGTTCTTGATTGCTGGACTCATGACCTTCATCGTTTTGCGAGCAACCAAACATCCCAAACATAAGAACAAGCATTAAAAAGACATATATCTTTTTCATAATAAACAACCTTTCCTTATCTATGTAAGCCCATTTTAACATATCCAATACTTACACAAAATAAGTTCACCATTTTGTCGAAAGAAGAAAAGTGCTAGACAAGTAAAAAGGACATCGAAACCGATATCCTTACTTACTTTCAGATTCCTCATCCGATAAATCCAATTTCTCTCCACCGATTGATATGTAAGAGAGAATATCTAAGTCTGGCTTTGATTTAGCCATACCCTGGATGTAGGGTGTAATGGTATCTTTGAAATCCTTACTAACACCCATTTCCTCACAATGTCCATAGACATACATTTTTTTATCATCAAAAAAGAATGCAATATAGCCGAGCGCCTTCTTATCCTGATTGACTATATTTAAAATTTGGCATTCTTCCTTGACCAACTCTGGGGAAACAAATATTTGCAAGAGAACTCCCTCCTTCCTACGTTAACTGTAATTTTTTGAACAGAGAATCATTTTTTTCCTTACTAGGGTTTTTCTTTTTCACACGAATTAATATCATACATAACAGTCCAACGAAAAGTGTTAACGAAGCGGTGCTTAAAAACATTCCTGCACGCGACCAGTTCATCAGCCACCCATAAATTGGGGGACCAATAGCCACTCCTAAAAATCGAACAGACCCATAAAGTGATGTAACGAAACCTCGCTTTTCAGTTGAAACTGAACCCGTGATAAAGCTATTAATACATGGTAGTACAAGTCCGGTTCCGATACTACTGATGGCTAGTACAGCAATAAACGGAATCAGGTTTTTAAAAAAGACCAACAACGCGAATGAAGCAGTCATGAGAATTAACCCAATCACGATAAGTTTTTTCATTAAAGGCATTTTTTTACCGATTTTACTTCCTGTAATGTAGGAAGTGGTTGTCATACATAAAAGTGGAATGGCTAAAATTGCTCCTTTAAGAACCCCATCAGTATCATAGGTTTTCTCCAGTACGTCGGATAAATAAAAGAGAATCCCAAACAGAGTGAATAAACAAGTTGCACCTGCCAAATAGGCCGTAAATAACCATCTACCTTCATTTTTAAAAACTGAAAACAACCCACGCACATATTTTTTGAGTGGTGGAGGTTCTTTCTTTTGTTTTTTCTCCTTTACAAAGAATATCGTGAGAAGCACGGAAATTAAGCAAAAGATTGGAAAAGCGAAAAAGGCTGCGTACCAAAAAACAAGAGCAAGTAACGAACCGATTATGGGTGAAATAACCTTGCCAAAGCCGTTTGAGGCTTCAACTAGTCCCAATACGCGGCTTTGTTTGCCTCCTTTAAATAAATCTCCTGTAAGTGCCATTGCAATAGGTGCAGTTCCTGCAGCCCCTATACCTTGCATAACCCGACCAGCCATAATCCAAAAATAAGGACTAGAAAACCAAGCGGATGCAAACCCAGCGAGAAGTCCCCCTGTACCGTATAGAATAAGTGCAGGTATGATGACGGCCTTTCTAGAAAATCGATCTGAGAAATAACCGAGCAATGGGATTGATATCGCTGCTGCTACTGAGAAAGTAGTAATGACAAGACTCACCTGGAATTGACTGATATCTAGTTCTTTTTGCATCTGGGGTAAGACAGGGATGAGCATTGAATTACCAAGTACAAGGATCAGTGGAATGGAACTAATCGCAACAATTGTCATTGCTGAATTCTTTTTGCTGGACAAGTTTTTGCATCTCCTTATATACGGTTTGAAATTTGAATCAATTATTGCCTTACTATTTTTTCAAATTGTCATGATACCTATTCTGTTAGTAGTTTCCAGTTGAAAGAAATCAGTAGAAAAGCCCATTCTTTACACCATTCACCTATTTTTGAATAACATAGCAACTGTAAGAAGATAGGTATATATAACAAAAAAAGGTATAGACAGCGATTAGCGCTTGTTGAAAAAGGAGGAGTTATGCCTATGGACTTTCTAGATGTTCCCGTGCGTACAAAGGGAGAACGAAGCTACGGAATTACCTCAATTGCTGATTTTGGAACGCCTGTTGCTCTTGTCGAGGCGTATTTACGTGATTACCATGCTTATATAGATATCGCGAAAATCGGAGTTGGCACTGCTTATGTGACCCCAAACCTACAGGAAAAAATCAATCTATATAAAAAATATAAGGTCATCCCATATTGTGGTGGAACATTTTTTGAAAAATGCTTTGTTCAAGATAAGCTTGACGAATATGTTGAAAGCCTGAAGAAGCTTGGGATTGAATGGATTGAAATTTCAAATGGGACGGTGGATATCCCACTTCATAGAAGGCTTTCGCTCATAAAAAAATGCAAGAAGCATTTTAATGTAATAGCCGAAGTAGGCTCAAAAGATCAAAAAAAGGAAATGCCTTTGTCTGACTGGGAACATGAAATTAACTTGCTGTTAGCATCGGGCTGCAAATATGTCATTACAGAGGGCAGAGACTCAGGTACTGCCGGCATTTATAATGCTTCAGGCAATGTTAATACAGAGTTGATTGATCGAATTTCGGAAAATATCAATGTCAATAAGGTTATTTTTGAAGCACCGACCCCAAAGCAGCAAATGTATTTTATTAACCAATTTGGTACGAATGTCAATCTTGGAAACGTCAAAATCAATGATGTTCTTGTGTTGGAAACACAAAGACTGGGATTGCGGAGTGAAACCTTTTTCATGGGGGAGAAGACATGGAACTTACACTAATCAGGCATCTTCCGACCGAATGGAATGTTAAAGGGGTTCTTCAAGGTAGTCGTGACATTCCAATACTTGAAGTAAGTAACGCAAACAAAGAGGAAATTGAAAAAAACAAACCCATGTTAAAACAACAATACTCATTAATTTTAACGAGTGCATTAACCCGAACACAACAAACTGCAAGGGCGTATGGGTATGAAAATTATGAAATTGAGCCTTTGTTAGATGAACTACATTTCGGAGAATTTGAAGGGAAAGAAAAAACACTACTTATAGAAACGTATAAAAATAAATGGTTTGCAAACCCACGTGAAATCGTGCTGGGGGAAAGGATTGTTGATCTAGAAACACGAATCCTTGCATTTTTAGAAAAATACAAGGATTACGAGTCTATTTTAGTGTTTGGGCATGGGTCTTGGATTCGGGCATGCCTATCTTATCACGGATTTGGCAACGTCAATAAAATGAATCAGCTCGAAATAAAAAACAATCAATTAATAATGATTGAAGTTGGAGAGGAGGAATTTGAAATTGGCCGCCATCACATATGAAAACTGGAATGATGAAAACGTTGCGGACGTTATGAAAAACAACAAGGACTATTTCGCAATTTTAAAATGGGCATATAATACCTATTCAGCTGAAGATATTGTGTACGCATGCAGTTTCGGGGCAGAAGGAATTGTTCTAATCGATCTTATTTCAAAAGTAAATAAAAAGGCGAGAATTGTTTTTCTAGATACAGGGCTCCATTTTAAAGAAACCTATGAACTCATTGATAAAATGAAAGAAAAATATCCTACTCTCAATATTGAATTGAAACAACCTGCATTAAATCTTAAAGAGCAGGCGAAAAAACATGGGGATGAGCTATGGAGGACCAATCCAAACTTGTGCTGTCAAATTCGTAAAATTGAGCCTCTAAATAATGTCCTTACAGGCACGAAAGCATGGATTTCTGGTTTGCGACGTGAGCAGGGACCAACTCGAAAAAACACGGAATACGTAAATAAGGATGAAAAATTCAAAAACATTAAGATTTGTCCACTCATTTACTGGACATGGGATGATGTTTGGACCTATATCAAGCTTAACAACCTTCCTTATAATGAGTTACACGACAATAACTATCCAAGCATTGGCTGTGCACCTTGTACAAATCAAGTGCTAAATGGCGATTTGCGCTCAGGTAGATGGGCAAATTCCGATAAAACAGAATGCGGATTACATGTAAATGGAGGTTTTGAAATTGGTATTAAGTAAGCCGCATGGCGGTAAAATGATAAATCGTTTCAACCCTACTTTTAACTATGAAGAAATTGATAAACAAATAGAACTGAGCGACATGGAGTTAAGTGATTTAGAACTAATTGCTGTAGGGGCATATAGTCCACTAGAGGGTTTTGTCGGAAAAGCCGACTATGAATCGATTCTTTATTCGATGAGACTAGCAAATGGAATACCGTGGTCAATTCCAATCACATTAGCAGTAGATAAAACAACAGCAAGGAAGATCTCAATCGGTGAGAAGGTTAGATTGATTCAAAGTGGTGAAGTATACGGGGTTATCGAAGTGACTGAAAAATTTATGCCAGACAAGGAAGTGGAAGCTTTTAAGGTGTATCGGACAACAGACACCAATCATCCTGGCGTCAAAAAATTGTATGAAAGGCCAAATGTTTATATTGGCGGACCGATTCATCTTGTAAAACGTCCAAAGAAAAAGAAGTTCGAAGCCTTTTATTTAGATCCAATTGAAACGAGAGCTGTATTTGAACACTTAGGTTGGAAAACAGTAGTCGGTTTTCAAACAAGAAATCCTGTTCATCGTGCACATGAATACATTCAAAAGTCCGCTTTAGAAGTGGTTGATGGATTATTTTTAAATCCGTTAGTTGGAGAAACAAAAGCAGACGATATTCCGAGTGATATTCGGATGGAAAGCTACATGGTTCTCCTAGAAAAATATTACCCGAAAAACAGAGTGTTCCTATCTGTATTTCCAGCTGCAATGCGTTATGCGGGTCCAAGAGAAGCAATTTTTCATGCATTAGTTCGGAAAAATTACGGGTGCACGCATTTTATCGTAGGTCGTGACCATGCAGGGGTTGGAAATTATTACGGCACTTACGATTCACAGGATATTTTTAGCCATTTTACGGAAGAGGAACTTGAAATCTCGCCTTTATTTTTTGAACATAGCTTTTTCTGTAAAAAGTGCGAGAACATGGCCTCTGCCAAAACATGCCCTCATCATAAGGAAGACCATGTGATCCTATCAGGGACAAAGGTGCGCGAAATGCTAAAAGAGGGAAAACAACCACCAAAGGAATTTAGCAGACCAGAGGTAGTCGAGGTCCTCATTAGAGGCATGGCTGAACAATATACCAAGATATAAAGGTGGTAAAAATGGGCGAAGAACAAAATATTATATGGCATCAATCAACTATAACGAAACATGATCGACAACAACAAAATCAACATAAAAGCTGTGTAATCTGGTTTACTGGACTTTCAGGTTCTGGTAAATCATCCTTAGCGAATGCCCTTGATCAGGTGCTTTTTTCAAAAAAGGTGCAGAGTTATGTCCTTGACGGGGATAATATTCGGCATGGTTTAAATGCAGGGCTGGGTTTTAGCAAGGATGATCGTAAAGAAAATATTCGCCGGATTGGTGAAGTGTCAAAGCTATTTGTTGAAAGTGGGCAAATCGTCTCAACAGCATTCATTTCGCCGTTTCGAGAAGACCGTGAACAGGTGAGGGCGTTGTTCCCTGACGGGGAATTTATCGAGGTTTATGTAAAATGTCCCATTACCGTTTGTGAAAATCGTGACCCAAAAGGCTTATATAAAAAAGCAAGAAATGGAGAGATATCCGAATTTACCGGAATAAGCTCTCCTTATGAAGAACCTAATCAACCAGAACTGGTGATCGAATCAGACCAATTAACGATCTCACAATCGATTGAAACGATTATTGACTATTTAAAACAACGGGAAATTCTTTAAAGTAAGAAAGTGTACTTAGCTTTCTTACTTTATTTTTTTCTCCAACCAAGCTGATGAGCTGCGATAAAAGACGGTGCTCTCAGGTGATAAATAAAGTCGATGATATTCGTAGATACCGTTTGACAAAGGATTGCATAAAAGACGATTCGAATATCAATAACAGATGCCGTTAATAAGAAAATGAAAAAGTTCACCCAAAGCATGACTTTGCCTGGTGACCAATCATTGTACTTTGCTATCATTAATGTTGGAATTACCATTCCACCACTAGATGAACCACTCCGGATTAAAAGCCCGACCCCTACACCAAAAACGACGGCTCCGCACAATAGGTCTAGCCAGAAAAAGGGAGTAAGAAAGGATCCAAATGCTGAAACAAAACTAACCGTTACAGAAGTGATTGTAACAGCAATCATCGTTTTCACAGTCCAGGAGAATCCGAAATATTTTAACGCTAGTGCTAAAAAGGAGAAATTGACAATCCAGAGGGACATGCCTAAAGGCAGTCCCGTCCAGTGATTCATCAAGATCGCTAGACCAGCGGCACCACCAGAAGGAATATTATGAGGAAATAAGAACAAGGACATACCAAGCCCTTGTAATAATGCACCGATAATAATACAAGTATAGGTAATCACGACTTTAGGCATTGATTAACATGACCTTTCTGATAACGATAATAGGAATTCATAAAACGAAACCTCCCGATACATACTCTCCTTGTCCATTTTATGTTGTCGGGTTATTCATTATGTTCAAAAATTGTTCACATCCTTTTAAGTTGTAAGTTTGTCACTATTTCTTTAAAATGAGATATTGAATGAGAATATGTTGAATGTAGGTGAAAACGTGAAAAAAATAAAATTTTTAGTTGTGATCGCACTTATTTTTGTTTTAGCTGCATGTGGTAGTGGAATTCCAAATGCGTTAAATTACGAAGTTTCCGATTTCTCCTATGTAGATCAAAATGGAGATAACCTTAGCCTTAAGGATTTAGAGGGGAAAGTTTGGATAGCGGATATGATTTTTACCAATTGTACTACTGTTTGTCCGCCAATGTCGGCTCATATGGCAAAACTTCAAGGCATGGTGAAAGAAGAGGGACTAGATGTTGAATTTGTTTCCTTCTCTGTTGATCCAGAAGTGGACACACCTGAAGTGCTGAAGGAGTATGCAGAAAGCTATAGTGATGATTTATCAAACTGGCATTTGTTGACTGGTTATACTCTACCCGAAATTACAGTATTTGCTAAAGACAGCTTCAAAGCATTAGTTGCTAAACCAGACGGTCAAGACCAAGTTATACATGTGATTAAGTTTTACCTAGTTGACCAAAACGGAACTGTTTTGAAAGAATACAACGGTGTCGAAAATACTCCATATGAAGAAATTATTGCCGATATAAAAACAATTCAATAAGTTGGAAAAAGGACTCCGAGGGGTCCTTTTTGCATGAAAATACTTATTCCTCCGCAGACAAAGCTCCATCAACAACAACTGTCTCTAGCTCTTTCCAGAACAATTCATGGCTTGTGAAGGTGAGGCAGCCGCTTGTGATTTGTTCTGGGAATTCTTCTTTTGCATCTGGTTGTTTTTCGCGTTTTTTATTCATAAGAATACCTCATTTCTATTAAGGTTAAAAAATGATTCTCCTACTTATCTTTCCTTACTTTCCCAAAATAATTTCTCATAAAAAAAGGGAAAATGTAACTGTAAATGATTACAAAGGGGATACATCGATGCTTGCAAGAATGAAGCTGTGCGTGATTACCATTTGGACGATTCTTGATCCGATTTATTATGCATTCACTAGGCTCACATATGTTGAGGATAAAGAAATTTTACGGGTAAAAGTAACAAAATACAAAGGTCGGTCATGCGTCCTTGAAGATGGAACTGAAATTAAGAAAAATGACTTATTGATTAAAATTCACCTGCATAATGTAATTTTGCTTAGACAGCTGCTTGGTATAAAAGGGGAAACATCAAAGGCAAGACTTATTTACAAACAAGTAAAGCAAGCTTTGCCGGGGGTTGCCGACTATATTCAAAATCACCCGAAAAAGAATGAAATTAAAGGAATCGTTGGCATAACGGCATTAAATAAGGGTAGCAGGCGATTAGGATTTGAATCGATTGCAATCTCTAATAAAATTTATCTCTGGTTTAAACTAATTGTGTTTCTCCCGATGTATTGTATGGCCGTATCGAATCTTTCAAAGCAAAGTATCCAGAGACATCCAATGTATTTATTTATGTCTAAAAATACACTGTTCGAAATGTATCGATAGTATCCATTCATTACCACTCACTTTTTCGAATTCTATTATTTATAATGGAGAGAGAAAAGGTGGTGTGTTTTTTTATGAAAATTTTTATCATTCTTTTTGCGATTATGATAGTTTT
>NZ_JBALOX010000135.1:10174-12446 GCF_036965165.1 Bacillus sp. JJ1521
AAAAGCAAATAAAAACACGTACAATGTGAAATTAAATAAAATTGATGTCAAACCAACTCAAGATTATGTGAATCCAACGCAAGTTAATGTTCTCCACCTCTCAGACTTACATCTTGAAAATCTATCAATTACTCCGGAAGAATTATATAATAAGGTTAAAGATGAAAAAATTGATTTAATTGCGATTACGGGAGATTTTTTAGATCGTAAACGTAGTATTCCGAAGCTAGTCCCGTATCTTGAAGTTTTTAAAAGAATAGCCCCGGCACATGGAATATATGCGGTGTTTGGTAATCATGACTATTTTCTACGAAAGAAGAATTTTGAAAAATTAAAGCAGCTTATAGGGGAATTTGAGATTAAAACATTTCAAAATGAGAATGAGTCACTCGTGATCCATGGACACCGTTTAAATCTGATTGGGATTGATGATTTTAGTTCGAAAAGAAGTAATCTTGAAGAATCCTATTCGTCGTTAAAGCCTGGCTATAATCTTGTGTTAACCCATGATCCAAACCTTGTATTGCATATGAAGGATTATCAGTTTGATTATTTATTATCGGGTCATTTCCACGGTGGACAAATTTGTTATCCAAAGCCCTATCACTTGGTGAAAATGGGGAAACTTGTTAGAATGAATATGATAAAAGGTTTTCATACTCATGATGGAAAACCATTTTACATTAATGAAGGATTAGGTCAAACAGGGGTTAATATTCGTGTCCGAAGCAATCCCGAAATTACTATTCATACGCTAACACTTGGAGAGGAAATTGCAGAGAAACAACAAGCAATGTAAAACAAAGACGTCCATTTTTGACGTCTTTTTTCAGCATTTTTTCTCGAATTGGTTCAATTTTCAAGAGGATTAAAAATATTACTTTGAGTGCAGGACATTTTGTTAAAATTGGAATCGTTATAGGTTTTTTCACGTACTATAATACTAAACTTGTAAACAAAAGTCACAAAGAGAAATGTAGGTGACCAGGATGAACAATCTAATTTTTGCCATTATTATTACTAGCTTATTGATGTTTGGATGTTCTGGCGGGACGCCGGCAACAACAGGTGTAGCCACCACTAACCATGATACAGGTCTAACTCCGAAGCGGGAAATCCCGGATGATTTTATTCCAAGAGATCTTCATATTACGTCAATCGGTGATTCTTTAACAAAAGGTGTTGGTGATGAGAAGAAGCTGGGGGGATATACTTCCTTGCTAGAGGAAAAGCTGTTGGGTGAAAAAGATGTAAAATCAGTTACGCTTGAGAATTTCGGTGTGAAAGGTCATAAAACATCAGACCTTCTAAACCGTTTGAAGAATGAGAAAGTACAAGAAGGGATTGCTGACGCGGACATTATTATCATTACAATCGGTGGAAATGATATAATGAAAATTGTAAAAGAAAACCTTTTTGATTTATCATTAAATGTGTTCCAAAAAGAACAGGAAAAATATGAGGATCGCCTCCATAAAGTGCTGGAAAATATACGCAACGTTAATAATGATGCAGAAATTGTACTGGTTGGTCTGTACAATCCATTTGGTTGGTTTATTGATCTTTCTACTGAAATTAATACGATTGTTGACGATTGGAACGAAGGCAGTAAAAACATTCTTTCTGAATTTGGTCATACTAAATTTGTAGAAGTGGATGATGTATTTAGCCAGTCTAGTGATAATCTTCTTGCAGAAGATGAGTTTCATCCAAACTCAAAAGGGTATGAATTAATGAGTGAACGAATTTTTGAAGCAATCATGTTTGAATGATTTTCCTTCGTAAAGGGGGTCTTTGATGAAAATAAAAAATAAATGGAAGGTCCTGTTTCTAACACTGCTTGCGGTAAATCTTGTGTGTGTGCTCGTTTTTTTCGGCTTGCTTTTTGCACCGACGAAAGAAGTGAAACCAAAGGAAAAAGTGGTTTCTAAGGATCATGTGAATCTATCTGTCCAAGCGAACAAAGAGGACCTAAATCGAGTGATCGATAACTTTTTGAAAAAAGAGGCAAAGGATAATCCGCTAAATTATAAGGTGTTGTTGACGGAACGTGTCATGCTGCTTGGAACGATTACAGTATTTGGAAAAGAGATTGATATGGTAATGACCTTTAAGCCTGTGGTGCTTGAGAACGGGGATTTGCTTCTACAGCAGGAAGCTTTTACTGTTGGTCAAGTGAGTCTACCAGTCACATTTGTTCTACGCTATATTAATGATTATTACAATCTACCGGAGTGGGTTCTGATTGATGCAAATAAACATGATATCTATG
>NZ_JBALOX010000136.1:0-4869 GCF_036965165.1 Bacillus sp. JJ1521
GACAAAGAGTCCTGCTGGCGCATGGCAATGGCTGATTGTAGATCCTGCTGAGGAGCATCTTGCACCAGATGTAGAAGATCCTTCCATTAAGGTTCCGACAATGATGACCACTGCGGATATGGCATTACGTTTTGACCCAGAGTATGAGAAAATTTCTCGTCGTTTCCATCAGAATCCAGATGAGTTTGCAGATGCATTTGCTCGTGGATGGTTCAAGCTACTCCACCGTGACATGGGTCCTAAAGCAAGATATCTTGGTCCAGAAGTTCCTGAAGAAGATTTCATCTGGCAAGATCCTGTACCAGCTGGTAATTATGAATTAACGGATGCTGAAATAGCTGAAATAAAAGCAAAAATTCTTGATTCTGGTCTTACTATTAGTAAACTTGTAACAACTGCTTGGGCTTCTGCTAGTACGTACCGTAGCTCAGATCATCGTGGCGGTGCAAATGGCGCACGCATCCGTCTAGCTCCACAGAAGGATTGGGAAGTGAACCAACCAGAACAACTTGCACAAGTGCTTCAAGTTTTAGAAGGCATTCAACAAGATGTAGATATCAATTTCAGCCTGGCTGATTTGATTGTACTTGGTGGTTGTGCAGCAATCGAAAAAGCTGCTCAAGATGCGGGCTTTGAGGTAACAGTTCCATTTGCTCCTGGACGTGGCGATGCAACACTAGAGCAGACAGATGTAGAAAGCTTTGAAGTACTCGAGCCTATAGCTGACGGCTTCCGCAACTATCAAAAGCAACAGTATAGTGTGAGTCCGGAAGAGCTCCTAATTGATAAGGCTCAACTCATAGGTCTTACTGCACCAGAGATGACTGTTCTTATTGGGGGTATGCGTGTTCTAGGTACAAACCATGGTGGCTCAGAGCACGGCGTGTTTACCGATCGAGTCGGGGAGCTCACGAATGATTTCTTCGTTAACTTGCTCGACATGAATGTGGCGTGGAAGCCTGTAGGAGAAAACGTCTACGAAGGTAGTGACCGCAAAACAGGCGAAGTCGTACGTACAGCTACAAGAGTAGACCTTGTATTCGGCTCAAACTCAATACTACGTTCCCTTGCGGAAGTGTACGCTCAAGATGATAACAAAGAGAAGTTTGTGCGTGACTTTATCGCCGCATGGGTAAAGGTAATGAATGCAGATCGCTTCGATCTTAAAACGGTTGAAAATAAGAAAGCTCAACTAGCGGGTAAATAAGTGTAAAATTAAACACCATCAAACCAGATATGTTCCCTTCTATGTGATCAATCATAGGAGGGAATTTATTTTTCCATTAGTAAAGCCGTCCGACAATTGAGCGAACGGCCATCGCCTTGTTACCGGCTAAACGGTTGCTTTGCGAATCACTCGCAGACAAAGGCATCCGTATAAATGCCGTCGCTCCGGGACCAGCATGGACTCCTCTTACCGTTAGCACGTATCCAGCGGAACATGTGGCCACACTTGGTACTAACATTCCAATGGGCGGGGCTGCACAACCATTTGAAATTGCCCCAGCATTTGTATACCTTGCAACAAATCAATCGTTTTATGTAACGGGGCAAGGCCTACATATTAATGGAGGGATTATATTGTATTCATGAAATTGTCCCCCTTCATTCAAAAAAGGGGGACAAAATATACATATTACCTAGAAGTTTACGTACTTAATTTAAACATTCATGTGTGAAGTAGGAATCATTTCATGGAGCTTTTCGACTATATTAAGCAGTAGAAATCCATTTCCTTCAGCGCTTTTTCTATTCCCTAGTGGAATAGTTCGTCTGATGAGCTGTGCATAGACCTCTGCTTCACCGAGCGTTCTATCAAACTCTTTTTCACTTATATTGACTAATAAAGCGATGGCACCTGCAACATGTGGAGCCGCCATCGAAGTTCCTGTTAGTCTTGCATATTTATTGTCTGGATATGTTGAAACCACATCTACCCCAGGGGCGACTAGGTCGATTTCAGTATGAGTATTGGAAAATGGAGCAAGTTGCAAATCCATGTCTACAGCTCCTACCGAAATCACTTCGTTATACGCTCCAGGATAGGCATACTCAAATGTATCTTCCCGGGAATCCCCTTCGTTCCCCGCAGCAACAACGACAGAAATACCTTGATTTACTGCATGTTGAATCGCCTGATGCATTTCAGGTACATCTTCGGGACCACCTAATGACATGGAAATCACACGCACTTTTTCATTGTTAGGACCTCGCCATTCACCTGCATAGTTTATGGCATTTATGATCCATTCATAATTCCCTGACCCTTCTCCCGTCAATGCTTTTAAACTTAAAATTTGAGCCTTCGGAGCAACCCCGACAACTCCTTCGTTATTAAGACTTGCTGCAACGGTACCTGATACATGTGTGCCATGTCCATTATTGTCTTCAAATATCTCGGAGTCCCCATTATAATCCGTTGTAAAATTCCGTCCCGCTATAATTCGATCCTTTAGATCTGGATGAGACGTGTCAATCCCGGTGTCAATGACCGCGATAACAACACCTTCACCCTGGCTGCTTGCATCCCATAATGAAGGTGCTTGTACCAGCTGGACTCCCTCTGGTGTTTCATTCGTTTGATCAACAACTGACTGAATGGTAAACGGTAATAATTTGACTTGATTTTTCAAGATGATTCTCCTCCTTCAAATCAATTTTCAAAACTAGTTACCCTTATTCCCTTCTGTCTAGTCTAGGTTTGTTGTATGACTATTTTGTTAACCTTCATCGAAGGTTTGTTTCATTATACTAATCTGGAAAGAGTTATTTCAAGTATAAATACTAAAAATTCAGAAAATGAATACTTTGTCCTAATCCTTTTGAAGCGGACTATTTTCTTATTATTTGTTCTGATTTATGGGGATAGTAAAGAAAAACTGGAGGGTGATTGAAATAGAGACTTTTACTCATTATAAAATAATCGAAACACAACATGGAACCGAAATCGTCTTATATCTTAATGAAAATGTAACAAAGTTCTCTGCTGAATTCGGATCGATCTCCAAAGGAAAAGAACAAAGTATTACGAATGAAGCTATAAGCTTTATAAAAAGAATGTTTCCTTCATTGAAGGTTAAAACCTGCAAAATTATGGCTGGAGGAATGCTATTTTCAGTACTAGGAATTGGTGCACTACCTTCAGATAAAGCTTCAGCAGCTAAAAAACAAGTTGCACAGTCGGATACTGCCTCTTTATCCTACACGGTGTCTGCTGGTGATACGCTTTATAGCATTGCTCAGCGTAATGGTACAACAGTTGAAGCAATTAAACTGGCTAATCATTTATCTTCGGACATTTTACAGGTTGGGCAGACATTAACAATACCTTCTGGCGTGATGGCGGTCCCGACTGAAACCATTGAAGCTACATATCAGGTTGTTTCTGGGGATACATTATACAGCATTGCCAAACGAAATGGCACAACAGTCGATGCCATCAAGATCGTCAATCATTTATCTTCAAATTTATTAAATGTTGGACAGACATTGACAATTCCTTCAGGCGATACGTCGGTACCAAGTCAATCAAATGAAAATACATATCAAGTTGTTTCCGGGGATACATTATACAGCATCGCCAACCGCAATGGCACGACGATTGATTCCATCAAGAAAGCCAATAATTTATCATCAAATTTAATAGAGGTCGGGCAGGAGTTGACAATTCCTTCTGGAGTTACAGCTACTCCAACTCAAACCACAAAAACTACTTATCGAGTTGTTTCAGGTGATACGTTATACAGTATTGCTACACGCAATAAAACAACGGTTGATGCCATTAAAAAAGCTAATCATTTATCTTCGAACTTATTAAGTGTTGGTCAGACGTTGACAATTCCTACTGAAGGTAAGGCGGCACCGACTAAAACATCTTTCACTTCAGAACAACATTCAGTGACAAACCAAGAAGAAGTCAAGTGGCTGGCAAAAATGATATACAGTGAAGCAAGAGGTGAAACACTTGAAGGACAAATCGCAGTTGGTGCCGTCATAATGAATCGGGTAAAAAGTCCTTTATTTCCTAATAACGTAAAAGATGTTCTGTTTGAAAAAAGCTACGGTTACTATCAATTTACACCAGCCCAAACTGGTGCAATAAATACAGCAACCCCTACCGCACAAAATCTAGAAGCAGCCAAACGGGCGATTAATGGTGAGGATCCCACAAACGGAGCATTATTTTTTTACAACCCCGATAAAACGTTAAGCTCTTATCTTAGAAGTCGTACCGTTTCGACCACTATAGGAAACCATGTATTTGCTTATTAATGATGCACCCATTTTAAAATCAAATTAATCATGGATATTTTATTTAACTAATTTTTTATTGGAGGTAAAAGATATGTCCAAAAAACAGAACAAAACACCAGCTGATATTGAATATAGTATATGGGACACAAATACAGATAAAGACCATACAACACTGCCAATTAATTCTTCAGAATCATTAGGGAAAAAATCTCGACGAAAAAAAGATAGAAATTAGTTTCAAAGCAGACCAATATCAATTCGATTTGGTCTGCATTTTTTATTCACTTACCCCAAAATTCTCTCTACCTCGTCGATAAGTTCCTTTATAATGAATTCTGCATGATTTTCACAATCAATGAATCGAAGACCTTGACCTGCCCATAGGGCCATATACTCAATTTGATCTTGTTTGGAGGCTTCTATTCTCATGGTACTAGTTGCTGTATTTTGAATCGGATAAGGTAGTGGGGATATTCCACTCTTATCAAATTCCTCAATAAATTTATTTTTAATACCTCTCGCAGGCCTTCCAGAAAAGTTTTTCGTAATAACAGTTTGCTCTTCTGTACTTTCAAATAGGGCCTTCTTGTAGAGCGGATGGATACCTGACTCTTT
>NZ_JBALOX010000137.1:0-15552 GCF_036965165.1 Bacillus sp. JJ1521
CGCTATTGCCTTATCATCCTCTTCGGACGATTCTTCGGATGCAGATTCTGCTGCCTTTTGCTTCGCTAACGCCGCTGCCTTCGCCTTGGCTGCCGCTGCGGCTTTCTGCTTCGCAAGGTCCACATCATCCTCTTCTGATGATTCTGAATTTATTTCAACTGCTGCTTCCTCTTCAGCTTGTTGTCTTACCCTTTGCTTTGCTAATGCGGCTGCCTTTGCCTTAGCTGCTGCTGCGGCTTTCGCCTTCGCAATATCTATATTTTCTTCCTTTGTTTCATCTTCACTTTTCGCTTCAGCATTCTCTTTTTCAGCTAATCTCTTTCTCGCAGCTTCCTTCGCCTTTTCGGCAGCCTCTCGCTTAAGTTGTTCCAGGTCTTTTTCTTCGCTCACGCTAAATCACCTTCTTCCCCGTTTTAGCCTCATAGCGAATCTTTTCTCTTAATTTATTAATCCCGTAAATCAGTGCAGCTGGATTTGGTGGGCAACCAGGAATGTACACATCAACAGGCACAATTTGGTCCACGCCTTTCACAACCGCATACGATTTCACATAAGGTCCCCCTGCAGTCGCACAAGAACCCATCGCGATCACCCATTTTGGCTCAGGCATCTGATCATACAATCTCTTTAAAACTGGCGCCATTTTTTTCGTCACCGTACCCGACACAATCATACAATCAGACTGACGAGGCGACGTACGGAAAAAGGAACCAAAACGATCTAAATCATAGTGAGAAGAACCTGTCCCCATCATTTCAATAGCACAACAAGCCAGACCAAATGTAAGTGGCCACAACGAATTACTTCGCGCCCAACCTTTCACCTGCTCCAGCGTCGTCATAAATACACTTCTCTTTAACTCTTCCATCTCTAAATCTGATATACCATCCATTTTTAAATCCATTTCAACACGCCCTTCTTCCAAGCATATACTAAGCCGATAACGAGCATAACAACGAAAATTAACATCTCAACTAATGCGAAAATTCCGAGTTTTTCGTAGGCAACAGCCCATGGATATAAAAATACTGTCTCAACATCAAAAATAACAAACAATAGCGCAAAAATATAATAGCGTACATTAAACTGTACACGAGAATCATGGAATGGCTCAATTCCACTCTCATATGTAGTAGCCTTCTCCTCACTCGGTGCATGTGGTCGAAGCAACTTCCCCAGAAACAACGCCACAATCGGGAGTAGAATACCTAACAACAAGAAGACAAACACAATCATGTAACTATTCAAATACTGATTCAAAAGATCGTCCATGCAGCCCCCTCCGATATCCCAAACATTTTATTGCCAAAATATTATAAATGTAACCGAATACATTATAGCACTTTTCCCAGCTAAGTGTCGACCAAACCTGCCACTTATTCTACGAAATTACCATTTCTGTCAAATGGGGAATAAACAGGTGGGGAAAGCGCGCTTTCCCAAGCCTTTTTTTCAACATTTGCAGTTTCAGCCATAGCTGAAATGATGAAACCATAGTTTCAACAAAATGGTAATTTCCAATTTCATAGAACATAAGTCCCCAGTTGTTCGACACTTTGCCCCCACCCCTAGCCAAAAATGCCGCAGGCGTTTTTGGCGTACTTCCTAATTCAAAATGTAATCTCACACAATCTTTATCGTAACGAAGTTACGCCAACACTTCTTACACCCTCTCCCACAAACTCTAAAAAAACACCTATACTTATAACTATTGTCCAAAAACAAAAATTATCAATATTAAATGAAATTATTGTCCAAAAACTAATAAAAGCTATGGAGTCATCGATCCCATAGCACATGTTTCTCAACTTTTTACGTTAATAAAAGGTATACAACAACTTTTTCATTTAGTTTATTATTTTTGTCTATTTTATAACCCCGAACTTTTAGGGAATAATACACATGAGGTGATTCAAGTGATCAATAAGGTATTAGTGTGCCTTTTTATCTTTCATTTAATTTCAACTAACCCCGTTACCCCACCTATTCAACAAATAGAAATTTTCGATATAAGTCAGGATAAAGTTATTGAAAGTATTCAAGCCAATATGGCTGTACAACAAGAGGTAAAAAAAATTCTTGACGGCATAACAGGTGTATATGCTAAATACAATCCGATTCCAAATAAGGGATTTATGATTAGAGTTCCTTTGGAACCTAATATAATGGTAAGAAGTCAATGGTTTGATGATCTTGTAGACGAGGTAACGATCATATTTCCTACCGAAGAACAGCCATATTTAATGATTTTTGATGATGAAAACAATTCTTATTTCCTTACATTTGAAGCAGATACAACCAAATTCTTAGCGCTACTTGATTTTAATCCATAGGCGTCAGATTTGAAGCATATTACAGAAACTATTGAAATAGGGATACTGACCAAAACATTCTTTGAAATTTCAGCAACATTGTTTTAATATTAAGGTATTAGAACATAATGTAAAAAGAGAATTGGTTGTTGGTGCAACCAATTCTCTAGGTACAGTCTACTGCAAGAAGAGCAGTGGCCCTAAGCGAGAAATAACCTCACCTTCTACGGACATAGACAGGGTGGGTTATTTCTTTTTTGTTAAAGAAATAACTACGGCAACTACGATTAATGTCGCAAATCCTATCATTAATGAAAGTGATTCGTACACCGTAACCACGATGCCACCTTCCTTCTATTGGGAGGTGACCATTGCCCACTCTGCTTAAACTGTACAACTCTATCTTATATTAATTTCTGTTCGATTCCTCAAATAATATAGAATATCTTAACAAATAATAAAGAAAAACAGAAAAACGCCTCCTCAAACTAATCGAGTAACTTACAAAAGTAAAATAGCCGGAGATTTTCCCGTTTAAGACAGCAACGAGCATTTTTTGGGGTTAATAAGGGAAGGTTTTCCGTCTATGCAAAGGAAAATCAGCCATTTTCGGACTTTTCGGGGCGATAGGCGGAATTGCTCCGTCTATTGAACCCATTTTTACTAATAATTCCCAATTAAGTGGAATTTTTCCGTCTATTTATCAATTCTAAATCCCATTTTACAGTGTCCACTTTTAAGACTAACCTCACTCTGACGCTTTAGCTAATCTCCCCGGAAACAACAAAACCCCCAGGGCCATAAGGCCTCTGGGGGTTCTCAACACTAAAAACTAGTATTTGTTTTGTGTTACGTTTAATCGATTGATGGCACGTTTTAATGCGAGCTCTGCTCGTTTAAAATCGACATGATCTTGTTTCGCCTGCAAGCGTTGTTCTGCACGATGCTTCGCTTCTTCCGCACGGTGAACATCAATATGTTCAGGTGTTTCAGCAGCTTGAGCAAGGATGGTTACTTGGTCAGGACGAACCTCGAGAAAGCCTCCACTTACAGCCACAAGTTCAGTGTCGCTTCCCTTCTTGAGTCTAACTGCTCCTACTTGAAGAGGAGCAACCATAGGAATATGTCCTGGTAAAATCCCAAGCTCACCGCTTTGAGCTTTTGCACTTACCATTTCCACATCAGCTTCATAAACTGGGCCATCAGGAGTCACGACATTGACTTTTACTGTCTTCATTTTATACCCTCCTAGGTCCCGTTAATTACGCTTCAACACCCATGCGCTTTCCAGCTTCTACTGCTTCTTCAATTCGACCAACTAGACGGAACGCATCTTCAGGAAGATAGTCGTATTTACCTTCTAGGATTTCCTTGAATCCACGAACAGTTTCATTAACTGGAACATAAGAACCTGGTTGACCAGTGAACTGCTCAGCAACGTGGAAGTTTTGAGATAAGAAGAATTGGACACGACGCGCACGGTGTACGACTAGCTTATCCTCATCACCTAACTCATCCATACCTAGGATTGCAATAATATCTTGTAGTTCACGGTAACGTTGTAATGTTTGTTGTACTTGACGAGCAACTTCGTAATGCTCTTCTCCAACAACCTCAGGAGATAGTGCACGAGATGTAGATGCCAATGGATCCACCGCAGGGTAAATACCCATCTCAGAAAGTTTACGTTCAAGGTTTGTTGTTGCGTCCAAGTGAGCAAACGTTGTTGCTGGAGCCGGGTCAGTATAGTCATCGGCAGGTACGTAAATCGCTTGGATTGACGTTACAGATCCAACGTTTGTTGATGTAATACGTTCTTGTAATTTACCCATCTCAGTTGCTAGAGTTGGTTGGTAACCAACGGCTGATGGCATACGTCCAAGTAGGGCTGATACTTCAGATCCTGCTTGTGTGAATCGGAAAATGTTATCGATGAAGAATAACACGTCTTGGCCTTGCTCGTCACGGAAGTATTCTGCCATTGTAAGACCAGTTAGAGCTACACGCATACGAGCACCAGGTGGTTCGTTCATTTGTCCGAATACCATCGCTGTTTTTGAAATAACTCCAGAGTCTTTCATTTCATAGTATAAGTCGTTTCCTTCACGAGTACGCTCACCTACACCAGCGAATACGGAAATACCACCGTGTTCTTGTGCGATGTTGTTGATAAGCTCTTGGATAAGAACTGTTTTACCAACTCCCGCACCACCGAATAGACCGATTTTTCCACCTTTAATATATGGAGCAAGAAGGTCTACTACCTTAATACCAGTTTCAAGAATTTCAACTTCTGTAGTGAGTTGTTCGAATGATGGCGCCTCTCTGTGAATTACATCACGACGTGCATCAGCAGCTACTGGCGCATCAAGGTCAATATTTTCACCTAAAACGTTAAATACACGTCCTAGTGTTACATCACCAACTGGTACGGAAATAGGCTTACCAGTGTCAGTAACCTCTAATCCACGAACTACACCGTCAGTAGATGCCATTGCAATAGTACGTACAGTGTCATCGCCAAGGTGAAGCGCAACTTCTAATGTTAAGCTGATATCAACTTCATTTTCGTTACGCGCACTATGTTTGATCGTAAGGGCGTTATAAATCTCAGGAAGATGGCCGCTGTCAAACTGTACGTCTACAACAGGACCCAATACTTGGGTAACGCGTCCTTTTGTCATCGTTTTCCCTCCTAACTTACTTTTCGCGGTCATTCAAAATTTTTTCGCACACTTTGAATGCCCAATAAATCTATATAATGTGTAAAAGTTCTACTCTAATGCTGCTGCTCCACCGACAATTTCCGTAATTTCTTGCGTAATTGCCGCTTGACGGGCACGGTTGTAAGAAAGAGTAAGTGAGTCGATGAGTTCTTTCGCATTGTCTGTCGCATTTTTCATCGCAGTCATACGAGCAGAGTGCTCACTCGCCTTTCCGTCTAAAAGTGCTCCGTAGATGAGACTTTCAGCATACTGAGGCAGCAATACCTCTAAAATATCTTCTTGTGAAGGTTCGAATTCATAAGAAGTTTGTTTTTTGTTAGCAGCTAAATCTGATAACGGTAATAGCTTTTTCTCTGTTACATCGTGTTGAATCGCACTTACGAAGTGGTTATACCACATGTAAAGCTCATCATACGTACCATCAGCAAACATATTTACAGTTGCATTTGCAATATCCTTAATCTCAGCGAAAGAAGGCTGATCAGATAAACCAGCAATTTCTAGGCTAACGGATATTCCTCTTTTGACAAAGAAGTCCCGGCCGACACGACCGATTGCAATGACAGTGTACTCGTCAGTGCTTTTATGACGTTTTTGCATCGCTTGGTATGCACCGCGAATCACGTTACTGTTATATGCACCAGCTAATCCACGGTCAGATGTGATAACGATATAAGCAGTCTTTTTTACTGGTCTGTGAAGTAGCATTGGATGACTTGCCTCAGAGCTGCCCACTGCGATATTCGCAACAACCTCTTGAATTTTTTCCATATATGGAACAAACGATTTTGCATTTGCTTCAGCACGGCTAAATTTAGATGCTGAAACCATCTGCATCGCTTTTGTAATTTGACTAGTTTTCTTTGTTGAAGTAATTCTCGTTTTTATATCACGTAAGGATGCCAAAGGTTCTCACCACCTTTTCCTCGATTTTTCGTAAACGCTTTGGAACCGAGTCTTCCTAGCTTTATTCAGACAAGCGACGCACGTCCTGCACGCCGCTCTTGATTATGTTTATTACTCTGATACTGCAAAAGTCTTTTTGAAGTCGTTGATCGCAGAAGTAAATACTTCGTCTTCTGGAAGTTTACCAGTTGACTTAATGTGATCAAAGATTTCAGCTTTGCGGTTATGCTCTAACCAAACGAAGTACTCTTCCTCGAAACGAGAAATGTCTTCTACTGGAATATCATCAAGGAATCCACGTGTTAATGCATATAGAATTGCAACTTGCTTTTCTACTGCTAATGGCTTGTTTAAACCTTGTTTTAATACTTCTACTGTACGTGCACCACGGTTAAGCTTCGCTTGAGTTGCTTTATCAAGATCTGAACCGAACTGAGCAAATGCTTCTAGTTCGCGGTAAGAAGCAAGGTCAAGACGTAATGTACCAGATACCTTCTTCATCGCATTGATTTGCGCAGATCCACCAACACGTGATACGGATAAACCTGCGTTAACGGCAGGACGTACACCTGAGAAGAATAAGTCAGATTGTAAGAAGATTTGCCCGTCAGTGATCGAGATAACGTTTGTCGGAATGTATGCAGATACGTCACCAGCTTGTGTTTCAATGAACGGTAAAGCTGTGATTGATCCGCCACCTTTTGCGTCAGAAAGCTTCGCAGCACGCTCTAATAGGCGAGAGTGAAGGTAGAATACATCCCCTGGATATGCTTCACGACCTGGAGGACGACGTAGTAATAGTGAAAGCTCACGGTATGCAGAAGCTTGTTTTGTTAAGTCATCATAAATAACTAAAACGTGCTTTCCATTGTACATGAACTCTTCACCCATTGTTACACCCGCATATGGAGCTAAGAATAACAATGGAGCCGGTTGAGATGCAGAAGCAGTTACAACGATTGTGTAATCTAATGCACCATTTTTACGTAAAGTCTCAACAACACCACGTACTGTTGATTCTTTTTGACCAATTGCAACGTAAATACAAATCATATTTTCGTTCTTTTGGTTAAGGATTGTGTCGATTGCTACAGCTGTTTTACCTGTTTGACGGTCACCGATGATCAACTCACGCTGACCACGACCAATAGGAATTAAAGCGTCAATCGCTTTGATACCAGTTTGTAATGGTTCATGAACAGATTTACGGTCCATGATACCAGGAGCTGGACTTTCAATTGGACGAGTTTTTGTTGTTTCGATTGGACCAAGACCATCAACTGGTTGTCCTAGAGAGTTAACAACACGGCCGATCAATGCTTCACCAACTGGAACCTCCATGATACGCCCTGTACGACGTACTTCGTCACCTTCACGAATGTCTGTGAAAGGACCAAGGATGATAATACCAACGTTGTTTTCTTCAAGGTTTTGTGCCATACCCATGACACCGTTTGAAAATTCAACGAGTTCTCCAGCCATGACATTGTCGAGGCCATGAGCACGTGCGATACCGTCACCGACACTGATAACTGTACCAACTTCGCTCACTTGTATTTCAGACTGATAGTTTTCAATTTGCTTTTTTATCAGCGCACTAATTTCTTCAGCTTTGATGCTCATGAATTTCACCCCTATCTTTTAGCGGATAAGTTCACGCTCTAAGCGCTCCAACTTACCTTTTACACTTCCATCAAATATACGATTTCCGATTCGAAGCTTAACGCCACCAATCAGACTTGGATCTACAATGTTTTGAATACGTAATGATACTTTTCCAACCTTACTAGCAAATACGCTTGAGATTCCCGCTTCCTCTGAGTCTGTTAAAGGACGAACAGAGAATACAGTTGCATCTGCAATGCCGCGTCTGTCATTTGCGAGTGTGATAAATTCATCCGCTACATCTGCAATGATATTTTCACGATGACGGTCAATTAATAGATGTAACGTATTTAATGTCATCTGAGAAAAACCTTGGAAGCTTTGCGTTACAATCGCTTTTTTCTTATCAATTGAAAGCTTTGGATTTCTTAATACAGATTGGAAGTCATTATTATTTGAAAACACTTGTTGAACTGTACGAATTTCTTCTTCATACTGATCAAGTGCATTTTGTTCGCTTGCTAATTGAAAAAGAGCTACTGCATATCGTTTTGCTACGATTCCTTTGCTCATCGCCCTTCTCCTACCTCTTGAATATATTCGTTAATTAACTTCTCTTGATCTGCAAGGCTAAGTTCCTTTTCGATAACCTTAGAAGCAACTAACACAGAAAGTGATGCAACCTGTTCACGTAAAGCAGTAACAGCTTGTTCTTTTTCTGTAATGATTTCTTGCTTTGCTGCTTCCTTTAGACGGTTTGCTTCGTCGCGAGCAGCTTGGATAATTCCTTCTTTCTGCTCTTCACCTAATTTACGTGCATTTTCGATTAACTCAGCAGCTTCTGTACGTGACTTTTTTAGTAATTCACGTTGTTCTTCTGCTATTTTTTTCGCTTCTTGGTGATTTTTCTCTGCAGAATCAATTTCATTGGCAATATGCTCTTCACGTTGTTTCATGATGTTCATGAGTGGACCGCCAGCGAATTTCTTTAGAAGCGCTAATAAAACGATGAATACAACCAATTGGAAAATGATATCTCCAAGGTTAACAGGCAATTTACCAGCGGCAGCGCCTAAGACAAAAAGATCTAACACCTATATTCCCTCCTTCTTTCGAGTTCCAGTCGAATGGAAGTTCTTATTTTCATCATCACGTGCGAAAAAAGCACGGTTATTTTTTTAAAAAAATATGGTAATACAAAGGAATGGCGAAGGTTCTCTTGGAATGATCTTCGCCATTTTGTTATAAAGCTTTCACTTTTTTTAGGTCACAAAATAAGGTGTTACCTTAGTGCAACTTCAAGGAAAGCTTCGAAAAATCATCTTATGCGTTAGCACCGAATACCATGAACGCGATAACAACCGCGATGATAGGAATCGCCTCAACTAACGCAACCCCGATGAACATAGTAGTTTGAAGTTTACCTTGTGCTTCTGGTTGACGAGCAATCCCCTCAACTGTACGAGATACGATAAGACCGTTACCGATACCAGCACCTAGTGCCGCTAAACCAATTGCAATTGCTGCTGCTAATAAACCCATTGAAATAGTCCTCCTTTAATTGTATAAAAAATTAATTAATAATTGTTTTTTGTTTGCCCAAAAAGTCTCATTCTGGACAAGGTTTATTTTTAATGGTCTGTACTCACTTTGTGAGAAATATAAACCATTGTTAACATTGTAAAGATATATGCCTGAATGGCACCAACAAAGATACTAAATCCTTGCCATGCAATCATCGGAATAAAGGCTCCGATTGTACCTAGAATTCCTCCAAGAATGCCACCTTCATAACTACTTACTGCCATACCGGCAATTAATCCGAGCAGGATTTCACCAGCATAGATGTTACCAAATAGACGCAGTCCGAGAGTTAATGTGTTTGCAAATTCTTCGATAATTTTTAACGGGAACATAAATGACATAGGTTTAAAGAAATCTTTACCGTATTCTCTAGCACCCTTCATCTTTATTCCATAGTAATGCGATAAACCAACAACCATAACAGCAAGTGTTAACGTAATCGTTGGATCAGCAGTTGGGGACTTCCACCATAATTGATGATTAAAAATGATCGCAAATGGCAACCCAAGAAAGTTTGCTACAAGAATATACATAAGTAATGTAATTCCTAACATTTGGAAGCGTCCACCTGTTTGCCAGTCCATTGAACTTTTAATAATTCCTCGAACAAAGTCCATGACCCATTCCATAAAGTTCTGAGCACCGGTTGGCTTCATTGCAAGGGTACGAGTTCCAAGAACCGCGATAATGAATACAATCAAACTCGCGATCGTGATCATTATGATGTTAGATGTGCTAAACCAAAGTCCAAACAATTGAAACGTAGGAGCTTCGTGACCCAACAGTATTCACCTCTCTTCCCATATTGTCTAGCACAAGCTTAAGCTTCGTGCTTTAGTCTATTTATGAAGTTTTTGAAAAAAGAAATCTATCATAATGACAAAATAAGCTGTCATTAATCCAATAATCATACTACCTAGGTGAAAATTTTGCGGATATTCCATGACGACCAATACCGCTAAACCAGCGACCGCCATTCTGGACATTGTTCCAAGTGAGCGGACCGTTCGACCCTCTTCATAAGCCTTCGTGAATTGCTTATTTTTCCGAGCCAATGTAAATAGAATCCACAAACTTCCTAATGTCCCTAGTATTAATCCTAAAAAGATTGATTTATATGCCGTGAATCCCCAGCCTAGTACATAGATTGCCAGTAAGTAGAATATGTATTTACGATATCTCGTAAACGCTATGGATAAATCCTGCATATCAAGTTAATCTCCTGAGAAAAAATGATTGACTAGACGAAGTGTTGCATAGACTCCTGCTGCTAGTCCTAATAGAAGGCCAAGGATTAAAAAAAGTGGTTCAGTGTCCAACATTCGGTCAATCCATCTACCGAGGAAAATACCTACTAGAATCGATCCTACCAACTGAGATAGAATACCAGACATCAGCGCATAGGCACGCAATGGATATTTGTCTTTTTTACCCATAAACACCCCTCACTTCTAGCGCCAGAGGCAGGTTCCAAACCTGTCAGAAAATACTCAATTTTGCAAGTAATTTAATGATGTAAACCTTCTCATCCATACCCTTTGTAAGCATACAATAGGCACCTATTAATGTCAATTGTTTGCAAGGAAAAAGTTCACCTTCTCACAAGCGATTTCAACGTGTTCCATATTGCTTACAAAAGCCGTTTTAATCGTGATTTTTGTTAGTCCTATTATCGTAGTACTAATTCAAAAATCCACTTGTCGTTCACAGAAAGTTCATAATTTGACACCCGTATTCATCGAAGGCTCATTCAGCAGAAGTGGCTGACTTCTGCTGAATATGGTCTAGTGGCCCCCTATCATTGTGTCCTCAAACGAGATTTCTGTTTCAAGTATATCCTCTTTCCCAGCTTTTCTTACAAATATGACTGCCTTGAAAATACCTTTTAAGTTTCGCTCTTTTCGATTTACTACTTTCTCTACTAATCCCCTTGCTACATCTCGGTCCCAATCTAAAAATTTCACGAATCTCAAACTATCCGGATCATAGAGAACAATTCCATACTCATCCGCACCTCCTGGTAAGTATAATTCATACCGGAACATATCCTCCTTATCCCCTTTTCTAAATTGGAAACCCATGATTCGAGGATAATCAGGTTCTTCAATGATATACATATATGGAATATGGTACCGATTTTTTTCTTCTTTTAAAAATAAATTCCCATGGTGCAGGCCAGCTCCGATTGTACTTGGTGTGATATCCATGGCGATTGAAATAACCTTTTTTTGCTTTGGTTTTACGGTAAAGGGAATGGGCAGGTCCCATTGAATCCCTTTGATGTTTTTTGGCATTTCAAAGGAATATTTCTTTTCCATATCAGATTGATTATCGATTGTTATGTTTATCCTTTTTTTCGTGCGTTTATCCTGATGATGAAGCATCCCAGCCGAAAACGAGCCAGGATAGATGAGAGTTTCCGAGTGGATGGCTTCATGGAGTTGAATTCTACCCGAGCCTTGTTCATACGGCTTATACAAGGTGCCATCCTCTTTTTCTAGTAGTTTTGCCGTATTCATAAGTGCTGCTTTAATTTGTTCAGGTGTCCAATCTGGATGTGCCTGTTTTAAAATCGCACTTGCCCCGGCCACATGCGGTGCCGCCATACTTGTCCCCTGCATTTCCTCATAGCCATTTGGAATCGTACTGTCAATCGCGACCCCTGGCGCTACCACATCAGGCTTAATCGACCAGGTGTGTGTGACAGGACCCCTTGAACTAAATGAGGCAATCGTGTCTTTTACTTGTTGGAAGGAGGTTTTGACAACATCATTTTGAGACTTGATTTGTTTCTTAAGCCATTCTCCATCTTCCTTCGAAAGCGAAGCGACCGGTATTGGAAGCTCCTTGTCTATCGAACCGGAGAAGTTCCCATCCGTGTTGTTATAGATTAGAACTGCAATCGCCTCAGCTTCAAGAGCGCGGACAGCTTTTTCTGTAAATGTTATTTGCCCTCTTTCCATTAATACAATTTTGTTTTTTACTTTTGGGAATGTCTTTTCCGTGCCAATTCCCGCAATTACCAGTTCATACTTCTTACGGAGTTTCCAAGCAATTGAACCTTGGAGTGGTTGGAGCTCAATTTTCCGATCCGACATTCCGACCGTTAAATAGGGTAAGGTCATTGGCGGTGTTGATGCGCCAACAGAAATCGCTTTTGACGATGTTCCAGGAGATCCAACCGTCCAAACCATCGGTCCTGAGTTCCCACTAGAAGTTACCGCAACAATCCCTTTTTCTGTTGCTTTATCTAACGCTAAACTTGTTGGCCAGTCCGGTCCATTGATCGTATTTCCAAGCGAAAGATTAATGACATCGACTTTATCCTCAATCGCTTTGTCTATAGCTGCAATCACTTGTTCAGAGGTCCCCATTCCCCCAGGACCAAGTGCACGGTAGCCCACGATATCAGCCTCGGGCGCGACCCCTTGGATTTTTCCATTCGCCGCAATAATCCCGGCTACGTGGGTTCCATGCGAGGTGTTTCTCCCCTCAACTCCCTTTGTTTCCATCGGGTCGTCGTCACCATCAACGAGATCATAACCACCTATATAGTTTCTTCTAAGGTCTGGATGTGTGTAATCTACTCCTGTATCGATCACCCCAACCTTAACTCCCTTTCCAGTTAAGCGATGATCCTTCTTATCAAAATGACCGCGAATCTCGCCCCCACCTATAAATGGTACACTCTCCTCAACAGAAGCCTGATAGGTAGCAACGGGGGAACTATATTTAATGCCAGACTCCGTTTTTAATTTTTGAATATCTTGTCTTTTTCCCGTTACTGAAAAACCTGGAAACACATACTTGTATATGTGGTTAATTTTAATGGAGGAGTCTTTCGTTTTTATTATCTTTAATAATGACTCAAATTGATTTTCGTCCGTGATGAAAATTTCATGCACCATTTCATCCATATCCTCTTTGGGCAATGGAGGCCTGTCCGGAAAACGGTGCGCATTGGCAGGAATGCCCGAAAATAGGAGAGTCATACTTATACAAATAGCCAGGAACATTCTCACAAAAAAACCACCTCTTTGAGATAGCATTTCTCAAAAGGTGGTTGAATATGTTTTATTTCGTTCCGAATAATCGATCTCCAGCGTCTCCAAGACCTGGTACGATATAGCCATGGTCATTTAGCTTCTCATCAAGTGCCGCAATATAGATATCTACATCTGGATGGGCATTTTTCATCGCTTCAACACCCTCTGGTGCAGCAACAAGACACATAAACTTAATATTTGTAGCGCCACGTTTCTTCATCGCGTTGATTGCTTCAACAGCTGAACCACCTGTAGCAAGCATCGGGTCCACCACGATGAATTCGCGTTCTTTAATGTCAGAAGGCATTTTAAAATAATACTCAACTGGCTGTAAAGTTTCAGGATCACGATATAGCCCAACATGGCCAACCTTGGCAGCAGGGATCAAGTTTAAAATTCCGTCTACCATGCCTAAACCAGCACGAAGAATTGGCACAATCCCGATCTTTTTCCCAGATAAAACCTTTGAGCTCGCCTTAGCAACGGGAGTTTCTACCTCTACTTCCTCAAGCGACATATCACGTGTAATTTCAAATGCCATTAAACTTGCCACTTCATCTACCAATTCACGGAATTCCTTTGTTCCCGTATTTTTATCACGAATGTATGTAAGCTTGTGCTGAATTAGTGGGTGATCAAAAACGTACACTTTCCCCATCGTTCATCTCTCCTTTTTGAATATGCTTCTTTTAGAATTTCCATCAGCTGAAAAAATAACACCACGAACTGTATTTTTCTCACTTCAATAAATTTTACAGAAAAAACAAAGCATGTTCAAGATGAAAGTAAAAATACAGAATGATTTAACTTTATTCGGCAGGAGTCCCAATTTTAGAAGTGGGATGATGCTAAAAGAGGACACAATTTAGTGGCGGGTTCAAACCCCGACCGAAATTAAGGAACTCAGACTAAGAACGTAACATCCTGTAACAACGTCTGAGTGACCAACATCGTGTTGCCTAAAGCCTCCGGCGGATGCCACGATTTTTTAATGGAAGACTTTCGAACAGTAAAATCGAAGACTAAAGGCGCCACGTCCTGCCGCAACGTCTTCATGATTCACATCGTGTAGGCCAAAAATGGGATGCAATGCGCATTTAATTTTGTAAATGTTCAGCTAATCCATTTACAATTTTATACAAAAGTGATATCATAATAATATAAGTTAAATATCGAATTGAAATGGGGTTGATCTTATGAAAGAAAAACAAGTATGGAAACTTAACGGGTTTTTAGGAGTCCTTATTATCGCTGTTTTCATCGCCCTAGGTGTCCTGATGTTCATTAACACAAAAATTGTATTTGGAGTCATTTTTGTAGCCCTTGCAGTGATTTTGGCATCCGGAATTACCATTATTCAACCTAACAAAGCAGGCGTTGTCATCTTCTTCGGTCAATATTTAGGAACGATTCGTGATAGTGGTATGTTTTTAACCGTTCCATTTTCTCTTCGCCGCACAGTCTCCCTACGTGTAAATAACTTTAATAGTAAAAAGCTTAAAGTAAACGATGTCGAAGGAAATCCAATTGAAATTGCAGCTGTTATCGTATACAAGGTAGTCGATTCTGCAAAAGCTGTCTTTGATGTAGACCATTACGAGGAATTCGTTGAAATCCAAAGTGAAACAGCGATTCGCCATGTAGCAACTCGCTATCCATATGACACATTTGAAAATGTAGAACTTACATTACGCGGAAATTCCGAGGAAATCTCGAACGAATTGGCAGCTGAACTACAGGAACGTTTAAAGGTCGCTGGGGTACAGGTTTTAGAAGCCCGTCTTACTCATCTTGCCTACTCAACTGAAATCGCCCAAGCAATGCTCCAACGTCAACAAGCTACTGCCATAATTGCAGCCCGTCAAAAAATCGTAGAGGGTGCAGTTGGAATGGCGCAAATGGCAATTAAGCAACTGGAGCAGGATAAGACTGTTGAACTTGATGATGAGCGCAAGGTGCAAATGGTGAACAACCTTCTTGTCGCTATCGTTTCAGAAAAATCAGCTCAACCTGTTATTAACGCAGGTACTCTCTATTGATGAGTGAAAAACATGTCTAAGAAAAAGAGTTTTCCATTGAGACTAGATCCCGACCTCTATGAAATTTTACAAAAATGGGCTGCTGATGATTTTCGAAGTGTTAACAGCCACATCGAGTTTCTATTAAAGGAATCAGCAAAAAAGGCAGGAAGAATACCAAAAAATAAACAGTAACTTGAGTTTGCGCTTGGGCTTGGGTCCGGGCGCATTGTTTTTCCTTTGATTTGAAGTTTACGGGAGGGTAACTTTGGCCATTTTCGATTTTGGACGTTAATCTGAATTTATCGGACCACTTTTTGAATATATCGGACATTGCTTTTGATATTGTACCTAT
>NZ_JBALOX010000138.1:0-1256 GCF_036965165.1 Bacillus sp. JJ1521
GCCGATTTTAATCGATATTCTACAGGGCTCATTTTTAGTTTCGTTTGTATCCGTTTATGGTTATAATAGTCTATATAGGAAGCTACTGCTTCGATTACTTCAACAGCTGTTTGCGGTTGTGTGAAATAGTACATTTCACACTTTAATTGGCCAAAGAAGTTCTCGATACAAGCGTTGTCCCAGCAGTTGCCTCTGCGGGACATAGATTGGGTTAAGCCCATCTTTTCTAATCGCTTGATGTAGCCTGGGTTTGTAAATTGGATGCCTTGATCACTATGTAGAATGGCTCCTTTTTCAAACCCTTTCTTTTTGAGTTCCTCCAATGCACGAAAAACTAACCCCATATCCTGGCTCTGACCTATCGAATAACCCACAATTTCCCCATTAAATAAATCTTTAATTGCACACACATACATCCACTTCTGTGAACCTTTCTTTACCTCAACATAGGTGATATCTATCGCTAATTTAATGCCCGGCTTGATTGCCTTAAAATTGCGATTTAGTATGTTTGGAAATTGACCATGTGGCTGCACGCGGTTTCTAAATCGTTTTCTTCGGATTCTACAGAATAGACCATATTTACGCATGATTCTTGAAACTCTCTTTTCGTTTACAACCAACCCATACTCGTCTTTTAATGCTAGTTTCATTCTCTTTCTGCCGTATGTCCCACGATGATCTTGGAATATTTTAGTGATATAAGGCAAAAGCATTTCATCCTTTGTATCCTGCACGTTTTCCGCATTACGTTTCAACCACTTGTAGTAACCAGAACGTGAAACCTCTGTTATCTCCACCAATTTTTGAACTGGATGGCTCCTTGAATTGGCGTGTATAAACGCAAATTGTGCTTCCTTATCATTCACCCCCTTTTCAGATCCAACAACTTTTTTAAATACTCATTCTCCAATTTAAGCTTTTCATATTTTTCTTCTAAAGTGACCTCCTCCTTTTTACTTTTCCCTTTACTATGACGCCCTCTAGTCTCTTCTAGTGCTTTAAATCCACCTTCTCTTACTTTACGAACCCAATCAGTAATCCTTTTATAACTATGAATATCATACTTCTTAGCTAATTCAGTGGAGGAATGCCCCTCCAAATATAATTCAACTAATTGCTTCTTTAAATCATATGGATATGTTCTCTTTTTCATTTGCCATTAACCCTCTCTCATAACCCCTGTAAATAAACTATATCATTAATTCGAGAGTGGTCGTTTTTCTAAAACTGTCTACTATATAGGTACAATATCA
>NZ_JBALOX010000139.1:0-13566 GCF_036965165.1 Bacillus sp. JJ1521
ACAGAGGCTTGGTCATTAATCTGTCTGCGTAAATCCTGACCAGTTTTCGGTGCTAGGAAAAGCGCCGTTGCAGCACCAACCGCTGCACCAATAATTGTTCCAAGAACGAAATTTGAACCACTATTTTTTCCCATTATAATCCCCTTCCTTTAATTGGATGTCAAAAAAGTCCGGATAAAAATGACACGTCGAATTTCTTCGTTGGCNNACGTATTAACTGCATACGCTCCGCTACTCAAAACTGCGCCGCCTTGAACTTCTTGGTCCTTTTCATCCTCCTTTTTGATCACTTTTTTTAATTCGAAATATGATTGTCATGCTTTTGTTTCTTATCTTTCCATTTATCCCAAATCTCTATTACAGCATTTCCTACTTGAACAACCTGTGAGATTTTGGTTTTGTTTTTCTCCAATTGTACAGCAACCTCTTCTGTCACATTCCCTACTGATTTATTAAAGCGTTGTAATGAAGTTCCGACACCCTTAACAGCGTCAACAACCGTATTCAAACTTTCGGACTTCTGCTGAATATCTTCTGCAAGCTTATTTGTTTTATGCAACAGTGCTGTCGTTTCATTTGTAACACCCTCCATCTGTTTTTCCAATCCAGATAAAGTTCCCGCTACATTATCCAATGTTATTTGAAGTGAACGAAGTGTTCTTGAGAGATAAATAACTAAAATTAAAAATGCCACTGCAATGACTGCAACGCTGATGTATACGATAAGAATCATCCTGGTGCACCTCCTTATATCTTTCTTACCCGTTTTTTTCATTATTAATCATAAACCCCATAGTTTTACTTTCGACATTTTCCTTTGAATTCCTTCACAAAATTTCGTCCTATGTAATTAGTAAACAATTTTCTTTGATTAGGTTACAATAAGATTGTACATAAGCAAATAGGATATGGAGGCAAAAAGTCATGAAAGATCCACGTATCGAAACACTCGCTCGAAATTTAATTAATTATTCTGTACGCCTCAAGGAAGGTGAAAAAGTACTCATTGAAAACTTTGGTTTGCAGCGTGAACTAGTGATTGCATTAATTAATGAAGCATATAAAGCAGGTGGGTATCCATTTGTATCATTAAAGGACCATCAAGTTGACCGCGCCTTATTACTTGGAGCACAGGAAAAACAATTTGAGATGAAAGCAGATTTTGAAGCTAAAGTTATGGGTAAGATGGATGCTTATATCGGTTTACGTTCTGGCGATAACATTAATGAATTTGCAGATATACCAGATGATAAAATGAAGATTGAAGGAAATACAGTTGGTAAAAAGGTGCATCGTGAAATTCGTGTTCCAAAGACCAAATGGGTAGTTCTTCGTTATCCTAATTCTTCAATGGCTCAGCTTGCAAAAATGAGCACAGAAGCATTTGAAGATTTTTATTTCAATGTATGTAATCTAGACTACGGTAAAATGAGCAATGCAATGGATTCTCTTGTTGAACTTATGGACAAGACAGATAAAGTTCGACTAACTGGCCCAGGTACTGACCTTTCTTTCTCAATTAAGGGAATCAAGGCAATCAAATGTGCTGGTGAAATGAACATTCCAGATGGTGAGGTATATACTGCACCTGTTCGTGATTCAGTCAATGGTACCTTAACCTATAATACACCATCACCATATCAAGGCTTTACGTTTGAAAATGTGTCACTTACTTTTAAGGATGGAAAAATTGTAGAGGCGTCCTCGAACGATACAGAACGTATCAATAAGATACTTGATACGGATGAAGGTGCACGTTATATCGGTGAGTTTGCAATTGGAGTAAATCCATTTATCCAACATCCAATGCAAGACATTTTATTTGATGAAAAAATCGATGGTAGTTTCCACTTCACACCTGGACAAGCCTATGAGGATGCCTATAACGGTAATAACTCAAATATCCACTGGGATATGGTCAATATCCAACGTCCTGAATATGGCGGTGGAGAAATGTATTTTGATGATGTACTGATCCGTAAAGATGGCCGTTTCGTCATCCCTGAACTCGAACCATTAAATCCTGAAAATCTAAAATAATTTAAAAGGACCTTGCACATCATCGCAAGGTCCTTTTAAGTCGTTTAAACAAGCGCCTTTTCATAAGCATCCTGAAATTTTTGGATATCGCCTGCTCCCATAAAGATCAAAACGCCGTTCTCATGTTGTTTAAGTATAGAAGTATTGTCTTCCTTAATTAATTCAGCCCCTGGGATTTTACCTTGTAAGTCAACGATGGAAAGTTCCCCTTTATTTTCACGAGCTGAGCCAAAAATATCACAAAGATATACTTGATCCGCTTTTTCCAAGCTTGCAGCAAAGTCATCTAAAAATGTCTGTGTTCTTGTAAATGTATGTGGTTGGAAAATCGCCACTATTTCCCTGTCAGGGTATTTTTGCCGAGCTGCCTCAATCGTTGCATTGATTTCTGTTGGATGGTGTGCATAATCATCTATTAAGATTTGGTTTCCAACCCGCTTCTCAGAAAATCTGCGTTTCACACCCTGGAAGCTCAATAAACGGTCTTGAATAATGGACACATCAATATTTTCATAATGGCAAAGTGTAATCACACCTAAAGCATTTAGCACATTGTGATTTCCATATCCATGGATTGAAAAAGTTGCAAAAAAGGTATTACGTACAAACACATCAAAAGTCGTACCTTCCGTGCTTTTTTTAATATTACGTGCCTGGAAATCATTTTCTTCACCAAAGCCATAGAAAACTACAGGAACCTTTGCCTGGATACTTTGAAGATACTCGTCATCCCCACACGCAATAATTCCCTTTTTCACCTGAAGTGCCATTTCTTGAAAGGCATGAAATACATCTTCAACATTTGCGAAATAATCCGGATGATCAAAGTCAATATTGGTCATAACGCAATAGTCAGGATGATAGCTTAAGAAATGCCGTCTGTATTCACATGCTTCAAACACAAAGTTTTTATTATTCTCCGATCCTACCCCAGTTCCATCACCGATTAAATAAGAAGTAGGCTCTGCTCCTTGCAGGACATGTGCAAGTAAGCCCGTCGTCGAAGTTTTTCCATGGGAGCCTGTTACAGCAACGCTCGTATATTTTGTCATAAATTCACCTAAGAAACGGTGATATCGAATAACAGGTAGCCCCATTTCATTCGCTTTTACTATTTCTTCATGAGTATCAGGATAGGCATTCCCGGCAATAACCGTCAGACCTTCATGAATATTGTCCTTATCAAAGGGCAATATTTTTATTCCTCGTACCTCTAAGGGCTTTTGTGTGAAATAAAATTTTTCATGGTCAGACCCTTGAACTTCATAATTCATATCATGAAGTATTTGTGCCAATGAACTCATGCCAGTACCTTTGATTCCAACGAAGTGGTAAACTGTCATATAAAGAACCTCCAACAATGTCTATCTGTAAGACAGTATATGAAATTCATCTAGATTTGATAATTGTACCCATGATTTCTGAGATTGGTGCTAATGAATTTTATGTATATATACAATCATCTCACATTTTTTCATTATAGCACTAATCATTGGTGAAGACCATTAGGAAAAATGACTAGAAATCCGTTGAAATTAAGTAGTAAGTCCCATTAAGAAAGTATCGGTTTGGGATGAGTTATCCTTATTATGAACGGAGAACCGTAGAAATAACCTTTTGCTACATTGATTTTTGTATAACTTATATCGATGTTTAGGGTCTTTTTAACTAAAAGCAAAAAGCCGATAACAAAAGTTATCGGCCCTCAATCAAATACGCCCCAGCGTATTTGCGCCCAGNNTTTGATCCTAAGCTCGAAAAATTTCCTTTAAAAATCTGTGGCATCCGCCGGAGGCTTTACCTTTATTCAGCAGGGGTTTTAGTTCTGCTGAATAAAGGTAATATCTGCTAGCTCTTCTTCGGTTATTAATACCTCACGAGGTTTACTACCGCGTGATTCGGAGATAATTCCCTGTTCCTCCATCATATCAATGAGACGAGCTGCACGATTATATCCAATTCTAAAACGTCTTTGTACACTTGAGGTAGATGCTCCCCCATGTTCTAAAACAAACTCACATGCCTCTAAAAATAACTCATCCTCATCATTTGAAATGGAAGCCTTCTTTAAAAGATCGTCTTGCTCGAACATATAGCTTGGTTTCATTTCTGCTTTTACAAAATCAACAACGGCTTCAATTTCATCATCAGAAACAAAGTTTCCTTGGACACGGAATGGCTTTGATGAACCATTTTCAAGGAATAGCATATCACCTCTACCTAGCAGCTTTTCTGCCCCACTTGAATCAATAATTGTTCTAGAATCAACCTGTGATGATACTGAAAATGCTATACGAGTTGGAACATTTGCTTTTATTAATCCTGTGATGACATCAACCGATGGTCGTTGCGTTGCAAGAATCAAATGGATTCCGCATGCCCTTGCTTTCTGAGCAATTCGACAGATTGAATCTTCCACTTCCCCTGGTGCCACCATCATTAAATCAGCAAGTTCATCAATGATAATGACGAGATATGGAAGCTTTCCACTTTTTTCATCATGCTTTTTCACCATTTCATTGTATCTGCCAATGTCACGAACACCCGTATGGGCAAATAATTCATATCTTCTTTCCATTTCTTCAACAGACCACTTAAGGGCTGCTGTTGCGGCCTTTGCATCTGTAATGACAGGACTCACAAGATGGGGGATATGATTATACGGCGCAAGCTCCACCATTTTTGGATCAATTAAGAGTAACTTCACATCATCCGGAGATGCCTTATAAAGTAAACTAACAAGCATTGCATTGATACACACACTCTTTCCAGAACCAGTCGCACCAGCGATTAATCCATGTGGCATCTTTTGCAAATCCGTTACAATCGGCTTACCCGAAATATCAAGCCCCATCGCCACGGTTAATGGTGATTGATTCGATAAAAATTCTGAACTTTGGATAATTTCCTTTAAAAGGACAGGCTTGCTTTTTTTATTTGGCACTTCAATTCCAATTGTATTTTTTCCTGGAATTGGTGCTTCAATACGAATATCCTTGGCAGCCAAGCTTAATTTAATATCATCTGATAGATTAGTAATTTTATTTACCTTCACTCCTGGTTCAGGATGTACCTCAAACCTAGTAACAGCCGGACCCTGTGTAACATTTACGACATTTGCACCCACTTTGAAATTTCGTAGAGTTTGATCCAAAATATTTCGCTGTTCCTCAAGCCATTGACTGTCATCTTCCTGCTCAGCAGGTGGTGCCTTTAGAAAAGTTAGTTCTGGAAACGAATATCCTAGGAACAGCTCTTCGTCCTCTGGATGCATTTCTAATTCCTGCTGTTTTGGGCGTTCTTGTGGTTTCGGTTGTTCCTGGTGTTCAGGCGTTTCCTGTAGGAGCGGTTGTTCTTGATTTCTATCAGATTCGATAGGCTCTTTAGGAACTGGTTCGCTATCCTGTCTTGTATCCTTTTGTGACAATTTTTGTTTATCTTTTTTAAACATTAATACGTTAAAAGGAATATTGGACCTTCTTCGTTCCGAATTAGTCTGTTCTTGTTTCTGGATCTGTTCATCCTGTGTCTCATCCTTTTCAACGAATCCATCATTTATTCCCGCTTCAGATTCCAAACTATCCATTTCATCGGCAGGTTTTAGTTGTTCTTCTATCATACTTTCAGTTTGTATTATATCTTCTACTATCACTTTCGGTTCAATTGAAACCTCAGGCACTTCCGTGGTAGAAGCATGTATTGGCGTTTCCTCACTTAGAGATTCTTGGGTAGGAGCCTGTATTGGCGCTTCCTCGCTTATAGAATCTTGAACAGAAGCCTGAATTGGCATTTCCTCACTTATAGGTTCTTGGACAGATGACTCATTATAAACGGTATCTTCCTTAACTAATTCTTCTTCCCTGATTAACTGATCTGCAAAGCTAGCAACCTTTTGCTGTTTTTCTACATCGGAAACAACCTGAAGTTTAGGTGCAACTTGCTCCGTTCGTAGAATAGTAGGAGCAACTTCTTCCTGTGCTTCTTTCCATGCCCTAGCAATTGATTCTGTATCCGTGATAGGTGTTGAAGGAAGTTCAAACTCTATAGTTTCTATAGTTTCTATAGTTTCATGAGGTTTTGGCTTACTTAGACCATATACTGGGGAAGGCGTTTCAGTTGGGCGAAAAGGTTGTTTCTCTTGTAACTTAACAACTGGTTTAGGGTTTGTATCCCTTTTTGGTTGTGAGGTTCTTTTTTGCTGAGTTCGCCCGGTTTGTACTTTTTCTGTTTTTGTGATTTCCTGATCTGGAATGATTGGAAATCGAAATTTCCCCTTGGGGTATTCATAGGTAACTATCGCTTCAATATGTTTATTTTGTCGGATTTGAGTCGTTTTTATTTCAATTGGATCATCATCGTCCGCCTTAAAAAAATGTAGTAATCTTTTTATCCAATTCACAACTATCACTCTTCCATTTTGATTCTATTCCTTATCCCGCATTAACGGGCAGTAAGATCCCAATCTCAAAGCTTTAGTATAAGCAATCAAATGAAAGATGAAGGGATAACTTGCCCGTAAAAACCCGATTAAAGGTACAAAGACTAAGAACGCCACGTCCTGTGGCAACGTCTGCATGACCCACACCGTGTGGGCCTCAACTAACAATCATTAAGGTGGAAAAATCTACTGATTGTAGTTTCACTTTATTGTAACAAAAAAGCCGCTAGTTTTCCTAGCGACTTTTGGGAAAGTATTTTTATTCTCTAGGTCGATTTTTCCCAAGTATAAAAATCGGCTCAAGTTCACCGTCTTCATATAGAAATGATAATGCTGTAATTGGTACTCGTCCACTTGCAAAAAAGCTCATTGCCATTTGTGCAAGTATGTCATAGCCTGTTTCATTTTGAATATCGACTATAATCAGAACATCCTGATGCGGCACGGCTACAGCCATTGTTCCTTTCATTTGCTGGCTCATTTTTTGTAAAAATGCGTCATTCAAAATGCGGCTAGCATCATACCCGTCATTTTTATTGATAAAATAAAAGGTATTTCCTGCAACTTCATCCGTTTTATACGAAACATCCAGTGAACGAAGATTGAACCTGGCAATTTCGCGAATTCGTTCAAATTTCCAATTCTCTTTTTCAAGCAGTCTCTGATCAATTAAACGGTAGGTTGTTCCTAAATCGAGCGCATAATATATTCTTGTTTCTGCGGTATGGTCATCGTATACCAAGTCTTCTCCATCATTTGATTGGGTTGGGAACGAAGTTGAGCGAATTACAGGAAAAATATTTTTTTCCTTCCCATCAAGCACTAACTCACTATTCATAACTATCAAGGATTCTTCAATATAATAAATGACTTCATCAAGACTTCCTGAACCTTCTTCCTGATATTTCGCAACTATCCCAGGAAGTGTTACTGTCGTTCCTTTTTTCGTTTCCTTGTCCTCAATACGTAATGTATCCTTTTCGTGATCATAGGAAAAATGCCAGTTATGCTTGGCAAGTTTATCTTGAATTATTTTCTTTAATTTTTTTGAGTCCATTTTTTTGCTATTATTTGAGTCCATAGAATCAATCTCCTCTCTTTTCTTTGTCTTAAGAGAGTCCCTGAATAAATTTTTCAATCTCTTCCTTCGTTTTACGGTCTTTACTTACAAAGCGACCCATTTCTTTTCCATTCTCATATGCCACAAAGCTAGGAATACCAAAAACATTTAAAGTCGAACATAAATCGATAAACTCATCGCGGTCTACATAATAAAATGTGAAATCAGCGTAGGAGCTTTCAATTTCAGGTAAGAATGGGTCGATGAAACGGCAATCTGGACACCAATCTGCTGAAAACATTAGAATGTTCTTCCCGTTTTGAATAATCTCTTGATATTGATCTATATGTTCAAGTTTTTTCATGTTCATAACCTCCAAATTCCGTATGCACTTATTATCATATATTCTCTTCTTAAAAACAAATAAAAGCCCCTAGCAAGTAGCGGGGCTTTGAATTGAACCTTAAATTAAATTTAGTACTGAACGGATGAAACGATTTTCATCATCTCTGAAGCACTTTCCGACATCTCACTAAGCTTCACTTCTGTTGTCATTTTTATACCGCCTATGCCAACAGTTACAAGGTATTGCTTGTCCTTGATTTCAAATGCTTTTACATATCCATATCGCTCTTTGTCTGTATAGGTTTGGTCGACTGCAAACTCCTTGGCATCGATTGCCTTATACTCGACATCACTGGTCCTTTCTTCATTTGGATTTACAAATAAAATAAAGGTTTGATCTCCTTTTTGAAGGATCATGTTATTTTCATCCTTCTTTTCAATCTTCATAGTAGATGGTAAATAAAAGGATACTTCTCCATTTTCACTATTTGTTTTTTCAGGTTGGGCATTAAATACAGTTCCAACGGATGTAACCGTTTCCTTTGATTCGTCTTCAACTGACGCGCAACCTGACAAAAGTCCTACTATCAATAGTAAGGATAGAAAAAGGACCTTTCCACGTTTCATATTCTCTCACCCCTAAAAAGGTAGTTTTATCTCTATTTCTCTATTTTCTATAATAAACCTATTAAATTCTAGGTTGCAACACTAATCTTTTAATTTTATTCAATAAGAAATAAGTACCATTTTAAATTAGGAAATTTTATGCATTTTTCTTGTATGTATATTGGCCGACTAGTAGTTTTACAACATGGGTAAACATTTCTTTCCGGTTAACATAGTGATTCGTAAAGATTCCGATTGCACCTTCATTGCTGCGTATGTCTTTTTGCTTTGTGAATTGCTCCATAACGTCTCCAAGCTCGATCCCATTTCTTAATTCCCTGGCAATTTCATCAGAAAGAGGGATTCTCGCTCCACCTGCAATGATCGGCTCATTGTTCTTGTCAACAATGGCACCCCAATTACATAAAAACATGCCAAATTCAGTTTCAACAACGCCACCCTCAAGGCCAATCCCAAGGTCAGCACCAACATGCTCGAGCGAAGATTTAGCTCGATTAATTGCCCCTCGAATGGTTTCCTCATCTGAAAAAGGCTGGGCAGATACACCTGAAGATACGGATGAAGGCAAAAAGTTTGCTTCAATGCCATCAAATCCATTTTTGATTGCGTCTACTTTCGTAGGATTTTTCGTACCTATTGCAATTTGTAACATTAAAAATCACCTCATAACCAAAATGAATGCTCGGCAAATGCCGAGCACGTTAATTTTTATATTTAGTGTTACCCATTTTGACGAATGGATTCTACGGTTGTACGGTCAGATGACTTTACAAGAGTAACAAGTAATTCTTTGGCAGCTGCATAATCGTCAACATGAATAATTGAAGCATGTGTATGAATATAACGAGAACAAATACCAATAACGGCTGAAGGCACACCTTCATTTGAAAGATGAACTTGACCAGCATCTGTTCCACCTTGAGACACAAAATATTGATACTTGATGTTTTTTGTTTCTGCTGTATCTAAAATAAATTCACGCATGCCACGATGTGTAATCATCGTGCGGTCAAAAATACGAAGTAATGCACCGTGTCCAAGCTTTCCAAATGCATTTTTATCACCAGACATATCATTAGCTGGGCTTGCATCAAGTGCAAAGAAAATATCCGGTTTAATCATTGCGGCAGAAGTTCGCGCCCCTCTTAAACCAACTTCTTCCTGTACAGTTGCTCCAGAATAAAGAATATTCGGTAGTGGGGTGCCTTGTAATTCCTTAAGTAACTCGATAGAAAGACCACAGCCATAGCGGTTATCCCATGCTTTGGCTAAGATTTTCTTTTCATTTGCCATCGGTGTAAACGGACAAATTGGTACAACTTGCTGGCCAGGCTTAATTCCGATACGGATCGCATCCTCACGGTCATCGGCGCCAATATCAATTAACATATTCTTTATATCCATTGGTTTATTGCGTTGGCTTTCTTCTAAAAGATGTGGAGGAATTGATCCGATTACTCCGATAACAGGTCCATTATCTGTAATAATTTGAACACGTTGTGCCAGGAGCACTTGGCTCCACCAGCCGCCAAGTGTCTGGAAACGAAGCATTCCATTATCTGTGATCGAAGTTATTAAGAATCCAACTTCATCCATATGGCCGGCAACCATGACAGTTGGACCACTCGTGTCACTGCGACGCACTCCAAAAATACTACCTAATCCATCTTGTACAACCTCATCTGAGTATTTTTCTAGCTCAGAGCGCATAAACTTTCTTACCTGGTGTTCGTTTCCTGAAGCTCCAGGAAGCTCTGTTAATGTTTTAAATAGTTCTAGTGTATCCTGTTTCAATGTCATTCTCCTTCCAAGATAAAAACTGCCATTAATAAGTTTGTTCTTTTTATGTACATTATTTAGTATATCGAAATTGTTTTTTTGTTACCATAGCAATCATAGCGAATTTTAGAAAATCTAGTTATACTTGTAGTAGGTATTAAGTTCGTTTAGGAGGGATTAGGTGAGCTGGAATAAGTTTTTACTCGGTTTTGGTGTCGGTTTTGCAAGTGCTCTTCTTTTAAAAGAGGCACTAAGTGATTCGACGATTCCCGGTGACAGGGCCTTAAAATTAGCTAAAGACGCTTTCAAAAAAAATGGCCCGATTGATGGGTCATGGATTCAAATGAACCCCGAAGACTACTCAAAGTCGGGAATTCAGTATCAAGTATACAAAGGTGGCATTTCCCGTAAAATAGATCAAGAAAGCCACCAATATGAGTTCGTAATGGATGCAAAGACAGGTTCAATACTAGAAGTAAACCCTTTATAGGGTCCATTAGCTTATAAGACTATCTTATCTTATGAGCTTTTTTATTCCCGAATTCTCTCCAGGGAATCAATCACTTCTCCTGCCTGATTCCATTTAATAGCTCGATAATAGGCATCATGATAAAAAACATACCACGCTTCTTTTTCGAGACCTTCACCCATCCATTTTTGTTTTTGTTCAATTGATTTCATTGGATAATCATCATATGCCATTACCCATAGTACATTTTGATGTGCATGGGTTGGCATAATATCCGCCATATGAATTGCACGTTCATTTTTGCTTTCAAATAATATGATAGAATGTCCATCACTATGCCCACCTGTATGTACCATCGAAATTCCTTCGACAACATCAAGCTTTTCCCTGAACGTCTTTACTTGATGTTCAATTGCTTCCCAATTATCCTTCCAGTATGTCGCTTTTGAACGGATATTTGGATTTCGCATTTCTTCCCATTCCACATTAGAAGTATATATAACAGCGTTCTCAAAGGTAGGAACCAATTTACCATTCTCCCATTTTGTAAGACCACAAGCATGATCAAAGTGAAGATGTGTCATCAGGACAATATCAATATCGCTCGTTGAAAGTCCTAGTTGTGCCAATGAACGATCAATGGATGATTCCTCAAGAACTCCAAAATTTCGTATGAGTTTATCAGTTAGCTTCCCATTACCAATTCCGGATTCGATTAATATATTTTTTGAGCCCGCTTTAACAAAGATTGGATCTGTTCTAAGCTCGATTTGATTATTTTCATTATGTGGATATTTTCTTGACCATAATGGTTTAGGGACAACGCCAAACATAGCCCCTCCGTCTAAATTTGTTACTCCGCCATCAAGCCAAGTAAGTGTAATATCACCAATAGCAAGCTGTTCCATTCTTTACCTCCCCCTCTTGTTTAGGATGCATTCATTTTATCATTATTAAGAAAATCTATAAAACAAAAACCCCATAACCAAAGGTCATGGGAATTGTAAGATTACTTAATTTGATATCGCACCTCGGAGCGGTAAATCGGATGCCCCATCTCGGAAAACTTTTCTTCATATTCTGTCATGATATTTCCTTCAAAATCGGATTTATGCAAGTCAAGACTTACAAATGTTAGAAGGAGACCATATTCTGAAAAACTTCTTAGGGAAAATTCGAATAACCCACGATTATCGGTTTTAAAATGGATTTCTCCATTTTCCACTAGTATGTCCTCATACATTTTTAAAAATGTTTTGTAGGTTAAGCGACGTTTTTCATGACGAGTCTTTGGCCAAGGATCACTAAAATTAAGGTACACCCTGTCTATTTCACCTTTTCCAAAAAATTCCCTAAGGTTAACTGCATTTTGATTTAATAATTTGATATTTGGAATTTCTGCCTCAATGACACGGTCTAAAGCCGCGACGATTACACTTTCATATACTTCAATCCCAATATAGTTAATATNNCTTTTGCCATTTCTGTTACAAATCTGCCTTTTCCAGTACCTACTTCTATATGAATCGGATTATTATTTCCAAAAATTTGATTCAAGTTTCCTTTATGTTCAGCTGGATTTTCGATTACGTAATGTGGGTATGACGCTAATTTATCCTTTGCCCACGGTTTATTGCGTAAACGCATGTTTGCCACCTCATTTAATTTGTATCGCACAAAAGAATAACATGTCCTTCCTATTCGTGCAAGGTTTCTATTCAATTATTCATTTCAATAAAGAAACCCACCAATTGGTGAGTTTCCAGTTATACATCGTATAAAAAAGACCGTTTCATGGAAATGTAGTATATAGACAACATCAAAAAGGAAGTGTTCGAAAATGCCTCTAGATCATACACACCAAATGGATATTTTAAAAGATATATTATCGAATCATCAAATGGATTGCTGTGGTACCGTTTCTGAATGTGAGCAATTAGGGAGATTAATTCAATCTCTTCTTGCAAATCCGAATATTGACCAGAGTGTAAAACAGGTTTTAACCGATGTCTATTCATATAGTCAACAAGGACAATATACCCAAAAGCTTGATAATCATATCGAATCGCATCAAAATCAAATTAGCCAGTGGATATCCGATATTGACCAATACTCATAACAGCTTCACTAAATATTGCAGCCAATGACGAACTTCTTTATCCTTGTTTTTTAACTGATACCATCCTAATAGATTTAGTGATTGTGCAACCACATACCATTTCATACGAAGAAGTAAATTATCCGTTAATTCCATTCCGTAAAGACTGATCCATTTTGGCCAGTCTTCTTTTTTTATATACCAATGTAAAAGCATACCAATATCAACAGCAGGATCCGCAATCATTGCTCCATCCCAATCAATTAAGTAGAGCTCTTCATCATCTGATAATAACCAATTATTATGATTGACATCTGAATGGCAAACGACGTTATGGTTTGTTTTGACATTGCCTTGTTCCTGCTCCAAGAACATGATTGCTTTGTTAACAATTTCAATTTTCAGTAAATCAGGATGTAATTTACGGACAATATCTTGCAACACATCTTTAGCTTCTATAGGCTTCTTTCCTATACGTCTTAGCATTTCTAAAAGTTCATTTGACCGGTGAATTTTTTTTAGTAAACCTGCTACATTTTCACCATTCATGTCAACTGGCTTTAATTCTCTCCCACTAAGCCATTGTTGTGCAGTCACAACATCTCCATTTTCCAAACGTTTCGTCCAAATTAGCTTTGGAACGATACCTTCAGCGGAAAGAACGGCCAAAAATGGGGATGAATTTCGTTTCAGAAATATTTTTTTATCAT
>NZ_JBALOX010000139.1:13589-14795 GCF_036965165.1 Bacillus sp. JJ1521
TAATTGGGCAAAATACGCGTCTCCCGTTGAACCACCCGCTGGTGAGAATTCCCACTCGTTGCCTAATACGTATGTAAGCCAGTTAATCTCCAATTTCAACACAACATTTCCTAAAAATTATAAAATAAAAAAGACAGCTATTGAATTTCTATATAACAATAGCTATCTTACTAAATTTTAGCCTTCATTTACAATTAAAGTCAAGAAAAAGTAACATTTTAGCTATAAAAAACAGGAAAAAGAACACTGGTAAATGATACCTATTAGGCTTATTTTACCAAAAAGGGGATATTTCGATGTTGGACCTCCACTTGCACGGGAATTTGTCCGATTAATTCACCATCTGCATGGACTAGCATTTTCTCATCCGATTCTACCTTGATATTCGCTCCCTTATGTTGAGCAATTTCTTTAAACTTTGTATGAGCTCCAAAGAACACAGTTACAAAGATTAATAAAAGTTTTACTCTGGAGAGGTCATGTACGACCGTAATATCAAATAAACCATCCGTTGCCTTTGCTTTTGGGGCAATTTTCATACCTCCACCATAAAAAGGTTGATTTGATACTGTTACAAACCAAACATTCTCATATTGATAGTATTTTCCATCAACGGTTAACGAAACATTAGTAAGGCGATAGGTAAAAAGAAGGCGAATAAGGGCACCAACATAAGCTAAAGATCCTAAATGAATTTTATTTAAGTATTTTTTCATTTTTGATTCATTCGTTAATTTTGAAACGGCTGCATCAAAGCCTGTACCTAAGCTACTCACAAAATAGGAACTCTTTGACTTTCCGCGGACCTTACATTTTCCAAGGTCAAATAATTTCCCCTTGGTTGACCTATTTCGAAGAATAAAGGAAAGTGCGTCTATGGGTGATTTTGGAACTTTAAATCCTCTTGAAAAATCATTTCCAGACCCCGCTGGGATATAACCCACTTTGATCTCGGGGTAATACACCATACCATTGACAACCTCATTCATCGTTCCATCACCACCAATAGCGATAACAGCCTCGACCTTGTCCTCAAACATAGATCCTATTTGTTGTGCCAATTCTTTTGCATGATTGGGGTATTTTGTGAAGAATGAGCGGTAATTGACTTTTTTCTGTTCTAGCTCTTGCTTAAGCTTGTTCCAAACCTTTAAGCCCTTTCCATTTCCCGCTTTTTGATTAACAATAAAAATTAATAGTTTCATA
>NZ_JBALOX010000139.1:14908-15752 GCF_036965165.1 Bacillus sp. JJ1521
GATTGGCTTATGACCTCGCGCCGATGGCCTCTGGAACTAGACACAAATAGTCGTAAACTCTTTTGCACCCTAATCCATTCTACGAACACAGACAGTCTGACAGTATTGCAGTAGAGCATTGCCCGCTTTTAATTGCATATGTTTTAATGGAGAACTCATCTTTCTTAAAGATGAAAACCACTCTTCATAATTTCTCTTTTCCACTAATTCTACATCGTAAGGTAGAAGAGGAAAATCAAAGTAGCCTGTTCGGTTCAAAATAACTTTGCGAATGGGCAATTCAATACCATATAGCGAATATATCGTGCGGACAATCCCATCCATGCGATCAAGTTCAATCATCGGCGATAACACCTTTTTCTCATGGCGTCCACTTTTTACTGTCCAAAACCGTTCGTTAGAACCTAAAAATACACTGTTTTCTTCACCTTCAAGGATGGTGATAAGCCAGGTTGTTGTTGGGGTAATGATAATGATTTCCACTTCAACAGGTGCTTTTTTCAATTTGAAGATGGGTCTATAAAGGACAAGATAGGTGTCAGGAAACCGTTGAAGAAAATACTTTACATTCGGATCACTGTAAAACTCCTTGTCAACATACGATTTCTCACGAACAGTAGAGCTTGCCCACTTCATCTGAAATTCAAATATATGGTCAAGAAATTGTTGCTTAAGATCATCAACAGATCCTGTTTTTTTTGCTTTCGCTTTAACCCATTGTTGCTTTTTTAGGCGGATAAACTGTCCCGGATACCGAAACATATCAACCTCATATCTAGAAACATAATCCTGCAGTTTGATTAATTGTCCCAACTTTTTAACACCTCTTAAGAAAAGCGCAAGG